>JACIXD010000013.1 GCA_014360645.1 Actinomycetota bacterium
CCATGAGCAGGTGGTAGGTATAGGTCCTGTCTCCCCGGCGGTTGCGGATAGTCTGCACATACATATTAGCAACTTTATATCATAATCATACCTTGTTGTAAAGGTACTATATAATCGATGGCGCCCTTGTAATCTTAGCAACATGACCAGGCATGAATCAACCCCATATGGGGATTTACCTGGGCTTCTATGAATTTATTATATTCATGGCTCGGAAGTTCCGTTGAAATGCTCGTCGCGCCTCTGCACCAGCTTGTAGATGATGTACATGCCGTAGATGCCGCAGGTGACGATGGAGAGCAGGATGGCCATCCCGGGATCGGTGATGAAATCCGTGCTCGCCCGCGCGGCGATGTTGTACTCCAGTGCCGACCCCGCCTGGCCTTCCATGGGTGTTCCTTCCATATCTTCCTCCTTTTCCCTCCAGGGGAGGCTATTCCGCCCCCGCCTGCTCGCCTGTCCGACTTCGCCGCCTTCCCGGCCCAACCGCCGCCGCCCGGACTTCCCCCTTTCCCGTCCTTCCTCCCCACCCCTTACTCCGCCGCCCCGCCGCGCGAACCGCCGCCGCGCAGCGCCTCCCCGCAACCCGGCCACGCCTGGTCTAGACGTTGACGCCGAAGACCGCCAAGCGCAGGACCCAGGCCAGAGCGAGCAAGGCCAGGAGCAGCCAGGCCGCTTTCCTCATGGCGTCTCTCCCCGGTCGGGGCAGGAAACGCGCCGCGAGCATTCTCTCCAGGACCAGGAGAGAGGTCGCCGCGGCCACGATGAGGAAAAGCGGGGGGCCCAGCAGGTGCATCCTGAAGGCTTCCTCCCAGCGCCCGTGGGCGGTGGCCGCGAAGCTGCGGGTCATGCCGCACAGGAGACAGGGCAGGCCAGTCAAGCGGTGGAAAAGACATCCCGGGGTCACTCCGTCCACCACCCCTTTGAGGTAGGGATAGAGAAAGGACGCTCCCAGGACCAGGAAACCCGCCCCTATGAGCTCGCTCTCCCTCGTAAGGGATCTTTTCCCGAGTGTATCCGGAAAGGCCGGGACCCCCGTTGACCTCGATACCAGGCCGGCATCATCCAGCATGCCCTCACCATCCTTTTCCCTCGCCGTCCATTATACCCGAGGACGGCCTTTCGCTCTTCCGCTTTGCCGGGGGATCGGGAAAGGGCCGTCCCCGTCAAGGGCATCACAAAGGCGGCACTCCTGTCTCTGCCGAGGTAGACGAGCGGCTCCCGAAGCGGTCTTGTCGTCAGCGGCATCAACAGAGCGGCATTCCTTGAACTCCCATGCACCTGGATACAGTTTCCATTTCCTCGCCGCCGCATTCCACGTGCAGCCATATGCCGTGTATGATTTCAGGGCTGGAGACCGCTGGTACCACCCCCTGACGGGGCCTTAAGTCGCGGGCCCGCGCAACCGATGGTGGGATTAGGAGATCGAGGGGGAGGAGCGTTGCGCAAGCCGAGAGTTCTCGCCAGGGAAGACGGATTCTCGCTGGTGGAACTGATGATCGTTGTGGGCATCATCGGCGTCCTGGTGGGGATCGCCCTGGTATCCTACGAAGCATCGGTAAACCTCAGCAAGAAGGCAGCCTGCCGCGCCAACCTCAAGATCATCCGGGAACAGTTGCTCAACTACTGCGCCGACCATGAAGACTACCCGGGTTCCCTCGGCGAGCTGGTCCCGAACTATATCGAGAACGAACGGGGCATCAGGTGCCCCGCCACGGGAGAGATATACCATTACGACCCCGCGAGCGGCGAGGTGTGGTGCCCGTACCATCAGGACCTCTAGGCGGGATCGGCCGGAAGGCGTGAGGAGAGGCTTGAAAGGGGCGGAGGTGCATGAGATACGCCAGGTTTGAGCGCATAATCGTGCTGGTCATCGCGGTGGCGGTGGCGGCCATGGCCGTGGCCATGGCCTTCCAAAAGACGGACGAGGTGGAGATCCTCGGCCACCTGTTGATGATCGCGGTCATCGTCTCCAGCCTTTACGGCGGCAAGAGAGGTGCCGTAGCGGGTTTTCTGGCCAGCCTGGCCGTATACGCCGCGGCCCGCCTGGTCTGGAGGGGGGATTTCTGTTATGTCACGGCCCTCGAGTTGGTGGGCATCAAACTCCTCGTCTACGGGGTCCTCGCCCTCCTTTGCGACTACATCAGGATCCAGTTCCGCTACTTCTTCGTGAAGATGGAGCGCCAGGACCTAGTGGACGACGAGACCCAGATCGGAAACGAGAGGTTCCTGGCCCGCGAACTCCAGGCCCGCATCGATGAGCATGGGCGTTACCAGACCCCCTTCTCCCTCGTCCGCTTCTCCCTGGACGGAGATTTTGTGAAGAGACAGCGCCGGGAAGGGGTGAGCGTGATGAGGGACCTGAGCATCTCCGTGCTCAAGAACGACACGCGTTCCGTGGACGAGCTGGCCAGGATGGGCGACGAGTTCGTGGTCATCCTCCCCAACGTGGGAAGGGAGGGAGCGGAGGTGTGCCGCAACCGCCTGCAGGGCAAGATTTCCGCGTACATCGAGCGCCACCTGGAGGGAGATAAGGCGGCCGAGGTCCTGAGGGCGGAGGTGCTCTCCTACCCCGAGGACCGGGAGAGCGTGGAGGCCATCCTCTCCGAGGCGCAAACGCGGGTGGAGGCAGGCTGATACCACGAAGGCCGCGTGGACGCGACACCTTCACTCCGGGGCGGGATGCAGAATATTCCCCCCCGCGCTGGCACGGCGCTTCGCGAGAACCTGCATCCCGAACAGAGGCAGGTCATGGCCGCTGGAGTCCGGCATCCCGGGGGCAGCCTTCTCCCGGAGAAATCCTTTCAGGGATCCGCCACAGGGTTCACCCCCGAACTGCGAGGTCCTCGCCCGTGGAGCTCGGTCGCCTCTCCTGAAAGCGGGAACCACGCCGCGCTGCCGGAACGCCCTTCCGCGCCGGGCGAGGATCGCTCACAGCACCTCCCCGCCGTGCTCGCCGCCTTCAAAGCGGCTCCCGCACCCGTCGCTCGCCTTACCCAATACCCGTATTATGGTGGGAGACAATCCCCGGCGCTCCGCCAGCCTGACCCCCAACCATAACGATACGCCTCCCGCCGCCACCGCGGCCATGACCGCCGGCCCCGCGCCGCCGAAGCCGGCGAGGACGGCCAGGGCCATTACTGAAAGGTAGGCGGCCGCCATGCCCACGAGCGGGAGCCCGAAGACGACCAGGTAGGAGAGGAGTAGGTGCCCGGAGGGGACCTCGAGGATGACCTCGTCACCCTCCTCCACTCCCAACCGCGCCGTTGCCGAGAACTCCATCACCTGCTCGCGGTCGCGCGCCAGCAGCCCGCACCCGCCGCATTCCGCGCAGTTCACCCGGGCCACGCGCACCTTCGCGCGCCCGCCCTTCACCTCCATGACCACAGCCCTGCATTCCATGCTTGAAGTTTATCGTATCCGACGGCCCTTCTCCCAGGGTGCCTCGCGACCCACGGCCTCCCCGCCTCAAGCGCATATGGGCGACCCCACCGGAAATGGCGGCCGTTTCCAATACGGTTCACATCGCGCTTGACGGCGGAACAGCCCCGGCACCGGAAAAGGAGGGGGAGGCAAAATCCTCTGGACTTAACGGCGGGCAAGGATTAAATTACTGGTGGTATTTTTTTGCCCGCGCCCCGGCGGCAGCGGCAGGGAGGGGTCCGGAGCAGCACAGAAGGAGCCATGGGAAGGACGAGCGGCCTGCTGTACAGGATCAGGGGAGGTGTACATCCGCCCTCCTCCAAGGACCTGACGGCGGAGAAGCAGATCCGGAGGATTGAGGCTCCCGCCACCGTCACCATCCCCATGCGCCAGCATATCGGCGCTCCCTGCACGCCGAGGGTCAAGAAGGGGGACGAGGTCCTGGTGGGCACGGTCATAGGCGACTCCGAGGCCTTCGTCTCCGCCCCCATACACTCCAGCGTCTCGGGAAAGGTGGTCCAGGTGGCCCCCCAACCCCACCCCGCGGGCGGCGAGGTGCTGGCGGCGATCATCGAGAACGACGGCGAGTACCGCCGCGACCCCTCGCTCGCTCCGCCCAGCCCCTGGGAGGACATGCAGCCGGAGGAGATACGCAAAGAGGTGCGGTCGGCGGGCATGGTGGGCCTGGGCGGCGCCGCCTTCCCCACCCATGTGAAGCTTAGCCCCCCGCGGGAATACCCTATCGATACCGTGATCCTGAACGGAGCGGAATGCGAGCCCTTCCTGACCTCGGACTACCGCCTTCTCCTGGAGGAGCCGGACGCGGTACTGGAGGGCATGCGCATCATCATGCGGGCGGTGGGCGCCCGCAGGGGGATAGTGGCCGTCGAGGACAACAAGCCCAAGGCCATCAAGGCCATGGAGACATGCGTAAGAGGGTCGGGCATAGAGGTGGCTTCCCTGCGCACCCGCTACCCACAGGGAGCGGAGAAGGTGCTCATCGCCAACCTGCTGCACAGGGAAGTGCCCTCGGGCGGTCTCCCCATGCACGTGGGGGTGGTGGTGAACAACGTAGGCACCGCGTATGCCATAGCGCGCCGGTTCTCGGAGGGGATGCCCCTGGTGGAGAGGGTGGTCACGGTCACCGGATCGGTGGTGCGCGAGCCCTCCAACCTCATGGTCCCGCTGGGGACCGGTTTCTCCCATGCCGTGGAGGCATGCGGTGGGTTCACCGAGCCGCCCGCCAAGGTGATCATGGGCGGGCCCATGATGGGGCTGGCGCAGTATACCCTGGAGGTGCCGGTGGTGAAGGGCACCTCGGGCATCCTAGCCCTCTCCTGGAAGGAGGCGCGGTACAGCGAGCCCGCCGAGCCGGTCTGCATAAGGTGCGGGCGCTGCGTGGACGTCTGTCCCATGGGGCTCATCCCCACCTATCTGGGCACCTACGCCCATAACGAGAAATGGGACCTCCTGCAGAGGCTCCATATAGAGGACTGCATAGAGTGTGGCTGCTGCACCTATACCTGTCCCACCAAGAACCCCCTGGTCCAGCTGATCAAGACCGGTAAGGCGGAGCTCGCGCGACGCAGGCAGCACGCGGAAAGGCGCGAGTCCGAAAACCGCGCCGCGGCAGAAAAGAGCGAGGGGGCGGGGAAGGATGGATGAGGGGAAGCTCATCATCTCCACCTCTCCCCATGTGAGGGACCCCATCAACACCCGCCGCATCATGTGCCACGTCATCGCGGCCCTGGCGCCGGTGACCGTATACGCTTTGGTGATCCACGGGCTTTCCGCCCTCTGGGTGCTGCTGGCCTCCATCGCGGGCGCCATGTTGGGAGACTTCTCCATGCAGAAGGGCAGGCGGCTGCCCGTGACCCTGGATGACTGTTCCGCCCTCTTGACCGGCCTTCTCCTCGCCCTTACCATGCCGCCCAAGCTGCCCTGGTGGGTGGCCGGCGTGGCGGGGCTGGCGGCCACCGTGCTCGGCAAGCAGATGTTCGGCGGGCTGGGGCACAACATCTTCAATCCCGCCCTGGTGGGACGCGCGGTGGCCTTCGTCTCCTGGCCCGGGTACTTCGCGGCCGGGTACGCCAAATCCGCCGCCATCGGCATCGCCAATACCGCCGCCCACAAGACCATCCAGGCCGCCGTGGACGTGGCCAGCGGGGCCAGCCCTCTGGCGGCCATGAAGATCGTCTACGACCCGTCGACCAGCCCCATCGGGCCGGGCGGGGTCCCTCGAGGCATCGTCGCCAGCACCTACTACAAGCCGCTGCTCCTGGCCAATCCCTGGGGGTGCATAGGCGAGGTGTCGGCTCTGCTGCTCATCCTGGGCGGCATCTACCTCGTGGCCACCCGGGTCATAGGATGGAGGATAACCGTGTTCTACGTGGGCACGGTGGCCGCGCTCACCGCCATTACCGGGCGCGATCCCCTTTTCTACATTCTGGCGGGAGGCCTGCTCATCGGGGCCGTGTTCATGGCCACGGACTACACCACCAGTCCCCTGGCGCGGCGGGGAAAGATCGTCTACGGCATCGGCCTGGGAGTGGTCACCTGGCTGCTGCGCTTCTGGTCCAACAACCCGGAGGGCGTGATGTTCGCCATCCTGTTCATGAACGCCCTGGTGCCCCTCATCGACCGCTACATCATGCCCCGCCGTTACGGCAGGGTAAAGGAGGCGGAGGAGGCGGTGAGAACATGACCAGGACCATCCTCAACCTGGGCTTGCGGCTGCTGGTCGTCTGCCTGGTGGCGGCGGTGGGCCTGGGCCTCACCTACACGCTGGTGAAGAACAGGATCGAGGAACAGGACCGCAAGCGCCGCGCCGAGGCGGCGGAGGCCGTGCTATCCGCCATCGAAGCCCGGCCCCAGGAGGACCTGGAGCTGACGGCCTCCCTGCAGGAAAGATTCGCCGACCTCATCGGGGTCTTCGAGGGCCTTGACGCGTCGGGAGACGTCATCGGCTACGCCTTCGTGCTCAAGAGCAAGGGCTATAACTTCATCACCATGGCCGTGGGGGTGGACGCCGAGGGCAAGGTGACGGGCATCGATATCGTGACCAACGAGGAGACGCCCGGGCTGGGCGCGGTGGCGGCCGAGAAGCCCGAGTTCCTGGGCCAGTTCAAGGGCAAGGGGCCGGAAAAGCTCACCCTCAAGGTGGACGTGGACGCGGTGAGCAGCGCCACCTACACCTCCCGCGGCATCACCAACGGGGTGAACATGGCCCTTGAGGTCTGGAAACATCTGAGCAATAAGGGCGATTAGGAGACGGGCGCATGGAAAAGGAGAGGACCCTCTGGGGAGAGTTCATAAAGGGCTTCATAACCACCAACCCCCTGCTGGTGCTCATGGTGGGCCTCTGTTCCTCCCTGGCCATCTCCACCCGGGTGGAGAGCTGCATCTTCATGGGTATGGCGGTCATCTTCGTGCTCACCTGCTCCAACATCATCATCTCCCTCATACGCAACTTAATCCCCGACCAGATCCGCATCCCCATTTTCATCGTGGTCATCGCCTCCTTCGTCACCATCGTGGATCTCACCCTGAAGACCATCCCCGCGGTCTACGAACGCCTGGGGGTCTGGATACCCCTCATCGTAGTCAACTGCATCATCCTGGCGCGCGCGGAGGGCTATGCCTCCAGCGCCAAGGTCTCGCACGCCATGATGGACGGCCTGGGCATCGGCCTGGGATACACCTGCGTGCTGCTGATCATGAGCGTCGTCCGCGAGCTCTTCGGCACCGGCAAGATCGTGATGTTCGAGCACACCATCATCAGCCTGGGGACGAACAAGATGCCGGCCATACTCATCCTCTTCCCCGGCGCCTTCATAACCTTCGCCCTGCTCTCCGCCCTGCTGCAGTGGTACCAGCAGCGCCGCAAGCCCGAGATCGAGGGGGGATGACGGGATGCACGAGGCCTGGCGTTTTTTCCTGCTCTTCTTCGGCGCCGCCATCGTCGCCAACATCCTGCTCATCCGCTTCATCGCCCTCTGCCCCTTCTTCGGGGTCTCCAACAGCCTGGAGACCTCCCTGGGCATGAGCATCTCCGTGATCTTCGTCATGGTCATGGCCACCTCGGTGAGCTGGCTGGCATGGAACTACGTCCTGGATCCCCTGGAGGTAGGACAGTTCCTTTACATCCCCACCTTCATCCTGGTCATCGCCAGCCTGGTGCAGTTCGTGGAGATGGTGATCAAGAAGACCAGTCCTCCCTTATATCGTGCCATGGGCATCTATCTTCCCCTCATCACCACCAACTGCGCCGTTCTCGCCGCGGCTACGGAGAGCGTGAAGCCCGGCTTCTTCACCAAGCTGAACATCGCCTACAGCTACGGTTTCGTGGAGGCGGTGATCTATACCCTCGGGGTGGCGGTGGGCTTCTCCGTCGTGCTCGTCATCTTCGCCGCCATGCGCGAGCGCATAGACCTGGCGCCGGTGCCCAAGTTCTTCCGCGGCGTGCCCATAGCCTTTATCGCCGCGGCCCTGTTCTCGCTGGCCTTCATGGGCTTCGCGGGCATGTTCGGACTGTGAGGAGAGCGGCATGGACTGGTCCCTGATCTGGAAGGCGGCCATAGCCCTGTCGGGCTTCGGGGCTCTGCTGGGGGCAGTGCTGGCCGTGGCCTCGAAGCGCTTCCACGTGGAGATAGATCCCAGGGTCCAGGAAGTGCTGGATGCCATGCCCGGGTCCAACTGCGGCGCCTGCGGGCTTCCCGGCTGCGAGGCGGCAGCCGAGGCGGTGGTCAGGGAAGACGCCCCGGTCACCATCTGCCGGGCGGGAGGACCGGAGGTGGCCGCGGAGGTGGGAAGGATCATGGGCGTCGAGGTGGGCTCCATGGTTCCCCTGGTCGCCCACATCCACTGCCGCGGCGGAGCCAGCCTATCTCCCATCCGCGCCGTGTACCAGGGCATCAACTCCTGCCGCGCGGCGGAGACGGCGGGGGGTGGGGGCAAGGCCTGCCCCTACGGATGCCTCTGCCTGGAGGACTGCGCCAAGGTCTGTCCCGTCAACGCCATCACCTTCGACGAGGACTGCATCAGGCGCGTGAATGTGAGGAAGTGCACCGGCTGCGGGCTGTGCGCCGACGTATGTCCGCGCGACCTCATCGAGATGGTGCCCGCTTCCGCCACCGTGTTCGTGCGCTGCAAGTGCCAGTACACGGGGAAAAAGGCCCTGGGGGTGTGCAAGGTCGCCTGCATCGGGTGCAGAAAATGCGAGAAGGTCTGCCCCTCCGACGCCATACACGTGAACAACGGTTTCGCCGCTATCGACTACGAGAAGTGCACCGACTGCGGCGAATGCGCCCTGGTCTGTCCCACCGATTCCATCCAGGTATGGGTGGCCAGTGAGGACCATCCCGAGGGCGGGGAGTTCGTCGTCCCCGAGGGCAAGAAGAAAAAGGGCGCGCGGGAGGACGAGCCGGAGAAGGGTTAAGGGCAGGACAGGGACATCCGCGCGCCACTCCCGGCATCCAGGGGCGTAAGCCAGTAGCCTCTCCCGGGGCTTCTATAAGACCCCGGTCCGCCTGTCCCCCTGCGGCGGGCAACGATGTTTTCTCGCCTTTTCCTTGAGCTCCGTGCCCCGTCGCGGCCTGCATGGCGGCGGCGAGAGCGGTCGTCGCGGCCTTCGGGCGCTCCTCGCCTCCGTCCCCTTCCCTGCGGGGAGAATCAAAGGCCACGCAACGCTTGATGCCGGCGAGCGCGGGAGCCGGCGGCGATGCCCCCTCGGCAGAAAGCGGCGGATCGCGCCATCGCCTGCGGCCATCTCCCTGTGCAGCGGAGCGGGATGCGCGCCGGGTCCCGGACCGGCACGGCGCCAGTCGGCCGGGGAAGCGGAGTCATCGATCCGTCAGTCTCCCCGCAGCCAGCGCAGGGTGGGCACGAGGAAGGGGTGCTCCTCCTCGAGGCGGGCGAACTCGGGGCCGCGGAGGGCGCCCCCCTCGCGCGCCCATGGGAGGGTGTTGTCGTAGGCCACCTCCACGCGCACCGCCTCCGCGAGGCGCGAGCTCTCCACGAGCGCGCCGCAGAGCCTCTCCAGGAAGGCGGCGAAAAGCGCCTCGGCAGCCTCCTCCTCCTGCAGCAGGTCGCAGGGCAGATAGAGGCCCAGATGGCGAGGGGCGCGCAACACCGCGATGACCGGATCGTAGACCACGGCGAAGAGGCGCCGGCGGAACCGCGTGCGGTGGTACCCTCCGTGGGGGAGCACGCAGTCGGCCCTCGGCTCCTCCTCCCTCTCGCAGGGCGGGAACACCTCCTCCACAGCCTCACGCACCGCCGCCTCCAGCCCCTCCACCATCTCCATCCAGCCCCTCTCCCCCGAGAGGGAGAGCTCGGCGAAGAGGGAGCCGCGCAGGGAAATGTCGCCGCCGACGGGCTCCGCCTCCGCGAGCTCCAGAAATGAGGCCATGCCCCGCACGGCATAGGCATCGTAGGAGCGGTCCCCCAGTCCCGCCAGGCGGTGGGCGGCCTCGCGCCCCACCTGCAGGATGCGGCCCCGGAAGCGCACACCACCCGCGGGCAGCTTTGCGCCGGCTGGCACGAGAACCGGGATGCGCTGGTAATCTCTGGTAAGCACCTCCCGCACGTGGGCGGGGAAATCCGGCCGGTCGAACGCCCTCTTCCCGCGCGGAAAGAGAAAGCCGACCACGCGACCGTCCGGGAAGAGGGGAAACCTGCTCACGGGGAGGAAATGAGGCGAGGCGGAGGGCTCCCTCTCCCCGCGCCGCAGGGCCGCGCGCATCTCCCCCAGGACATACTGGGGATAGTACGCCCGCGGCCTGTACACCGCCGCGTAAGGTCCGGCGACAGCCTCGCCCTCGACCTCGTCGCCGGGCAGGACGGACCCGTTGAAGATGCCCCTCTTTATGGAGGCGACGTCCATGCCCCCGTGGGTCCTGCCGCTCGCCGACTCCCCCAACACCCCTTCCCGCTGCGAGAGGGCGAGGCAGAGGGAGAAACGCGCCATCTCCTCCGCCATCCCCCGCTTCCCGCGCGGCAGGGGTACCCGGTATCTCTCTTCCTCCTCCAAGGTCTTTCCCTTCCCTTTCCTCCGCCGCCTCCAAGTTTCCGCCCACGGCCGTCCCCCGGGGACCATGCGCGCTCCCCGCGCGGCCGCCGTGCCTTCACCGAAGGCTTCATCCCCGCCGGACGGCACGGTTGCCGCCTTCACCTCGCGACGATTATACCCCCTGCTCCCCCGCTCCCCGAAACCGCGGACAGATGCAGCCGCGTGGGTACCGCCGCCACTATGGGAAGCAAGACATAGATGTTAATATGTGTACGGAATTAGACGCCGCGTCCGGGAGGGGAGCAGGAAAGGAGGAACCTTGGCGAGCAAAGCCGACGTGACCATCTACGGCGCGGGGATGTCCGGCCTGGTGGCCGCCATCGACCTGGCCCGCAAGGGATACGGCGTGGTGGTCCACGACCGCGAGAAAGGGTACGGGGGGGACTCCATCTACAACCCCTCCACCCACACCACGGGTATCGACGTGGGGCGCACCTCGGAGTACGTGGGCATCGACCTCTCTCCCGTCTTCCACCCCTTGGCGCGCTGCCCCTTCTACTTCCACGAGACGGTGCTGGAGGCTCCCCTGGAGGACCTGGATATGTACACGGTGGAGCGCGGCAACCGTCCCACCAGCCTGGACACCCTGCTCTACGGGGAGGCCCTGAAGCTGGGGGTGGAGTTCAGGTTCGACTCCCCCCTGAGAAAGGAAGATCTTCCCAGGCTACCCGAGAACACCATCGTGGCCTGCGGGCTCACCCCCAGCGTCTACGAGATGCTGGGCATCCCCTACCTGCGCTGGTACGGATGGATCTCCCGCGGCGAGATAGGCTTCAGCAACATCTCCTGGATCTGGATCGACGAGGTCGTCACCGAGTACGGCTACCTGAGCTCGTGCAACAACTTCTACTTCGACCTCCTCTTCTCCATCCGCCCCATCGACCGCGCGGCTCTGAAGAAATACAGCGACTTCATGGCCCGCCACGAGGGGGTGGAGCACCGGGAATGGCGCTACGTCTCCGGGGCCGTGCCCATCGCCGCCCCTGACAACCCCCGGCTCTTCCACCGCGACCTCATCCTCTGCGGCACCATCAGCGGGGCCATGGACCCCTTCTTCTGGTTCGGCATCCTGGGCGCGCTGATCTCGGGGAAGGTGGCGGCCATGGCCGTCTATGACCGCTCCAAAGCACTGGAGGAGTTCGAACGCTTCAACCGCGGCTTCAAGGCGGGGTTCCTCTTCAAGCAGCACGTGTGGTACAGGATCAGGCCCCACGTCAGCCTGCTCGAGCTGCAGCTCCGCCTTCTCGGTCCGCAGCGGCTGGCCAGGATGGTGGCCGTGGGGGTGAAGCGGGGGGCCAAGTTCCCCTTCAACCTCCCCGGCTTCAGCCTGCTGGGGAATTACTAGGCGATGCGGTCGCCGGCCAGGGGCGGCATGGCGTTATAGACCTCCCGCACGCGGAAGAGGAGGGTGCTGCGGCCCAGGGGACGGAGCTCGCCTTTGACCTTGTAGCTCTTCACGTCGAAGGTGAGCACGCACAGCGCCGCCGGGCAGGGCACCATCACCTCCGCCAGCTCCCGGTTGTAGGAGGTGATGCGGAGGGCGAACCCTCCCTCCCCCGCGGGGGATGCCGCCATCACTGGGAACACGCGGGGATATCCGTCCTCGCCCATCACCGCCAGCGCCTTCACCGAGGTGAGCCTGACGAACTTCTCCCGCACCATGGGGGGGACGGACACCGCGCCGTTCCCCTCCGCGCGGCGGTGAGCCCTCACCAGGAGGAAATCCAGGGGCACGGCGGCCATGGAGGCGGCGCGCACCGGTCCCACCTCGCGCACGTCCACCACCCCCGCGGCCCGCACCCCGGAATAGGCGTTGTAGCGCATGAGGGGTGAGGAATCCAGGGCGTCCTTGTAGGGCCCGGTCTTTTCGAACCCCCGGAAATCCCCGGTGAGGGTGGCCATGCGCAGTTTTGTGTTCACCACCGCGGCGGCCACGCGGGGGTTTTCCCGCAGGTACTCCCTGCTCTTCCACATCAGGAACTCCCCGAAGATGAGCCTGTCCCGCCTCCCGTCCGGCGGCGGCTGCAGGGTGACGATAAGGGCCACGTTGGGACGCCCCTCGGGGTCCACGGTGGCCAGGAACTTCGCCGCCATCTCCTCCGCGAAGAGGTCCATGACCTCCCTAGGCATGTCCATCCTTCATACCCCCTTCGCCCTCGCCGTCGCCCCGGACCAGCGGGCGACGCTCACCCCTTCCTCCGCGGCCGCCTCGGCCAGCCTCTCCATCCTCTCCTCCGTCAACAGCCCCTCTCCGGCGAGGGGAAAGACCATGTCCAGCCGCCGGTACTTGGCGTCGCAGGTGTTGTTGAAGGCCAGCAGGTCGTACCGCTCCACCGCCGGGAGCTCGTCCCTGATAAAACGCGCTATGGCCCTGATGTTCTCCTCCCCGTCGGTGTAGCCGGGGATGACCGGGGTGCGTATCCACATCGGCCGGCCCGTCCGGGCCACGGCGCGGGCGTTTTCCAGCACCGTCGCGAGGGGGACCGCGGTGAAGGCGCGGTGCTTCTCCGCATCCATGACCTTGAGGTCGAAGAGCACCAGGTCCGCCACCTCCACCAGGGGACCCAGCCTCTCCCAGCTCACCCCGCCGCAGGTGTCCAGGGCCAAGTGCACCCCCTCCTCCCGCAGCCTGCGCATGAGCGAGAGGGTGAAATCGAACTGCAGGGCGGGCTCCCCCCCGGAGAGGGTGACCCCTCCCCCCGACTTCTCGTAGAACACGCGGTCCCGCAAGGCCTCCGCCGCCACCTCTCTCACCGTCCTCACCTTGCCGATCACCTCCAGGGCCGCCGCGGGGCAGGCCTCCTCGCATCTCCCGCAGGCGTCGCAGCGCTCCCTGTCGATGACCATGCCCTCGGGGGTGAGGGTGAGGGCGCCGCGCGGGCAGGCCTCCAGGCAGTCGCGCGCCCCTATGCAGCGCACCTCGTACCATACCAGCTGGGGCTCCCTCGCCAGCCCCTCCGGGTTGTGGCACCAGGGGCAGCGCATGGGGCATCCCTTGAGGAAGACGGTGGTGCGTATTCCGGGTCCGTCCTCGGTGGAGTAACGCTGGAGGTTAAAGACCACCCCGGTGACGTCGTCGCCTTCAGAGCGCATGGGACTCCCTCGCGATGATCTCGTCCTGCATCTCCCGGCCGAGCATGACGAAGTAGGCGTTGTATCCGGTCACCCGCACCAAGAGGTTGCGGTACTCCTCCGGCCTGCGCTGCGCCTCGCGCAGGGTCTCGGGGTCGATGACGTTCACCTGCAGGGCCGTCCCTCCCCTCTCCCCGTAGGCGCGCAGGAAGGCCATGAGCTTGGAGATGTGTTCGTGGTCGCGCAGCAGGGAGGGGCTGAAGCTGATGGTATGGGAGGCCCCGTTGGGCGCCGACTCCAGACCCAGCTTGCCCACGGAGAGCAGCTCCGCCGTGGGGCCGTTGCGGCAGGCCCCGTCCACGGGGCCGATGGCGTTGGAGAGGAAGGTCCCCCTCCTCCTGCCGTCCGGCGTCGCCGCCGTGCCCGGGGCGAAGGCGATCCAGTAGTTCCAGGAGAGGTACCCGGCGCGATAACGCCTGCCGGTGGCCGGGGACACGCGCTTGCTGACCATCTCCGTCCACAGCCGTGAGAGGTAGCGGGCCACCCCGTCGGCGTAGTCGTCGTCGTTGCCGTACTTGGGGGCCTTGTTGAGGAGGGTCTGGCGCAGGGCCTCGTGTCCCTCGAAGTCGTCGCGCAAGGCCCTGGAAAGCTCTTCCATCTTGACCCTGCCCTCCTCGTACACCAGCTTCTTCACCGCCGCCAGGGAATCCGCCGCGGTGGCGAAGGCCACGCCCTCCACGGTGATGAAGTTGTATCTCGCCCCGCCCCCGGTGATGTCCCTGCCGCTCTCCGCGCACCCCCCCACCAGGGCGGAGAGATAGGGGGTGGGCTCCCAGGCGGCGCGGATGCGGTCTGCCTCGTCGCTGATGGAGAGCATGTAGTCAATGAGCGCCTTCATCTGCGCCTCGAAGGCGGCCCTGAAATCCTCCCAGGTGGAAAGGTCTTCCACTCTGCCGGTGTCCGGGCCGATACGTTTTCCGGTGGCCGCGTCGCGGCCGCGGGAGAAGACCATCTCCACCGCCTTGGCCAGGTTGACGTTCACGTCCACGGTTCCGGAGCGGTCGTCTCCCTGCAGGGTGTTCTCCAGGCAGCCCACGGGGGCGTAATCCCACAGGCGCTCCTCCGGCAACCCCTGCCAGGCCAGGCCGCGCATGGAGTTCTCGTCGAAGTTCATGAGAAAGGGGGAACCCTGCGCCCCGGCGATCATCTCCGCCACCCTGCGCAGGAGGGGCTCGGGGGTGCCGGCGTGCAGCCTGATGTTGGGCTTGGGCTCCAGCATGTTCATCTCCTCGATGACCTCGAGGATGAGCCAGGTGAGCTCGTTGGAGGCGTCGTTCCCCTCCGCGTCGATGCCGCCGATGGTGATGAGCTGCCCGAAGCCGGAGTTGATGCCCTGGTTGTTCATGACCCGGCACTGGAAATCGTAGGCGTAGTTATGCTTTATCCAGTAGCATTCCAGGAGCTCCTTGGCCTCCTCGCGCGTGAGCCTACCGCTCTCCAGGTCCGCGCGGTAATAGGGGAGCATGTACTGGTCGAAGCGCCCATGGGAGAGCCCGGCGCCGGGGTAGGATTCCGCGGCCATGACCAGCATGTGGGTGAACCACAGCGACTGTAACGCCTCGTGGAAGCTCTCCGCGGGCTCCCAGGGAACCTTGCGGCAGATGCGCGCGATCTCGCGCAGCTCCTCCGCCCTGCGGGCGTCCCCCTCCTCCCCCGCCAGCCTCTCGGCCTCCTCCGCGTAGCGGCCTGCGAGCTCGCGTGCCGCCTCGCAGCATTCCATGAGGGCGCGCAGGAAGTCGGCATGGGCGGTGTCCTCAACCTCCGCGAGCATCCGGGCGAGGCCGGCGTGGATGCCCGCAAAGCCATCCCGCAGCACGCGGGGATAATCCGGGATGAGGTGGCCGGGAACCGCGCCAGCGTTGCCTATGCCCAGCTCGTTTATCTCCGCGGCCCGCTTCCACCACTTGTCCACGGATTTCTTCCACTTCCTGGCCTCCCGGCGGTCGTGGCACTTGGAGAGGGCGGTGTTGAACTGGCCGCCTACGATGAGCTCGCCCTCCAGGATGCGCACCGGCAGGTGACGTCGGCATACCTCGCGGAAGAAGACGGCCCTGCGCATGACCAGGGAGCGCTCCCAGAACCCCTCCGGGAGCTCCACCACCCGTGCCGAGGCGCGCAGCGACTCCGCGAAGGCCCCCATGAAGGGCACCATCTCAGGGATGATCCCCCAGTTCACGGGAGACCACACCGCGTCCCATTCCGTCCCCGTGGTGAAGGGCATGACCTCGTTGCGGAAATAAGGCCTGTCCTCTATGGAATAATATTCCTCGCGCAGCCTACGTACCCGCGGCGTCAGCCCATCCGACGCATGCCAGATCCTCTCCGGCGTGATGACCTCGCTCTCCCTCATCCTCTTACGCACCTCCCGGAACCCGACCGGCCTTCCCCGGCCCTGAAAGACTCGCCCGCATATATGCTCGGCATATTTCCCCGCGCGCCGCGCCGGAATGATCCCCGTCACTTAACAGGTTAGCAAAAAGCATGCCCCTGACCCAAGTTAAGCGGTGCTGCCGGGCCACCCGCAGCAAGGGCTCGCGGCGGAGCCTTCGAGGGTCCGGTCACGCTCCGAGGTGATTCGAACACGTCTCCGGGGATGCTCGGGGGAGGATCGGCGAATCCCGGGGAGGCGGGCGAGCATCCTCCTTCCGCCGCCCGGCCCCGTCGCGCCGGGCACGCCCCCTCCCCGCCCCTCCCGCCGCGGCCTAGAAGAGCAGCTTCTGGAACTGCCAGTCCAGGAGGGAGCGGCCCACCTCCAGCAGTCGGAGGTCCCGCTCCATAGCCAGCATGGTCTCGTCCCTGGGCACCCTGGCCTCCTCCACCGCGGCGCGCATGCTCTCCACCCACTCCGGCAGCGCCTTGCCGAAGAAGAGGAGGAGCTCCATGCGCTCCCGCCCGTTCTCGGTCTCGCCGAAGGTGAGCTCCAACAGGCGGGAGCCCAGCGCCCGGTAGGCGGTGAGCTCCACCTTCCTCTGGGCCAGCAGCACCCGGAGGTCGGGCGAGATGGCGTCGGGATCGAGGCTCGACACCGTCAGGTGATGCCAACGCTCCAGGTAGGACACGAGGACCGGGATCAGCGCCGTCCTCTCCCAGATGAAGAGGGAGCGGGAGATCTTTTCGTGACCCCATCCCTCCGCGCCGAGGAGATGGTCCCTGGACACCTTCACCCCGTCGAGGATGACACGGCCGTGGGGAGCGGTGGGAATATATCCCAGCTCCACCTCCTCCACCCGCACGCCCGCCGCCCTCTCCACCACGAAGGCGGAGAGCCCCTCCTTCCCCGCGCCGGGGTCGGTGGCCGCCACCACCAGGAAGACGTCGGCCACGGGGGCGTTGGTGACCGGGCTCTTGACCCCCTGCAGGGAATAGCCGTCCCCGCTTCGCGCGGCGGCGCTCCGCATGCGCGCGGGATCACCGCCCGATCCTTCCTCGGACACCGCCGCCGCCCCGATGTAATCGCCGCCGCACAGGGAGGGCAGGTAGCGCTCCTTCAGGCGCTCCGACCCGAACACCTGGAGGGGATAGGCGCAGAGGATGACGTGGTCCACCAGGCTGAGCGCAAGCCCCAGATCGAGGCTCTCGCCGGCGAGGAGGGAGGCGCACTCCACGAACTCGCTCATGCCGGCCCCCCCGCCTCCGTAGCGTTTCTCCAGGGCCATGCCCACGATGCCGGTATCCGCCATGGCCCTCCAAAGCCCGCGGTCGAAGGCGCCCTTCGCCGCCCTGTCTCCGAGGCTGCCGAAGATCCTGTTGCGCGCGAAGGTCCTCAGTTCCTTGGTGTTCATGTCGCCTCACCTCTCAGGGATCTCTCCTCCCCTCCGCCGCGGCCGGTGCCGCGCGTTCATCACCCCTATCATATCCGTAGCCGGGAAAAAACGGCAAACCGGGGCGGTGGGGCTTCAGGCGCGGATGGCGTCGTTCAGGTACTGGGTGTAGTCGATAAGCTCCTGCTTGCGAGGGGAACTGCCGCCGCGCGGCCGTGGAACACGAGGGATCGGAGGCGGAACATTAACGGACCGGGTATCCCGGGGCTTCAGGCGCGGATGGCGTCGTTCAGGTACTGGGTGTAGTCGATGAGCTCCTGCATGGAGGAGAACTCCTCCCCGGCGAAACAGAACTCCTCCGACCAGCGGTTGAGGCGCAGGCGCTCCCGCTCCTCCTCTCCGAAGGTCTCCAGGAAGGTCTGGTAGAGAGCGGTGCCCCGGAAGACCACCAGCGGGAAGAAGGTGGCCTCGGTGATCCCCTCCCGGCGCAGTGTCTCCACCGTCCGCTCCATGCTCGCGCGGCTCTCCCCCGGCAGCCCGGCGATGAAGGTGAGGATGGGGGTCATACCGTGGGCGCGCACCGCCCTGGCGGCAGCGAGGATCTCCTCGCGAGTGGTGCGCTTCCTCACCACCTCCTTGAGGATGCGGTCGTCGAAGGACTCCGCGCCGATGGCCACGCTCCCGAAGTTGCTCTCGCGCAGCCCTTCCAGCACCTCCGGGGTCAGGGAGTCGGCGCGCGTCTGGATGTGGTAGGTGAAGGGGAACTCCCTGACCGTCTCCAGCAGCGCCCTGAGGCGGGGGCGGTTGAGGGCGAAGGTGGCGTCCCCGAAATAGAAGCTGCGATCCCCGGTGGTGAAGTGTTCCCAGCAGTAGGCGAGCACCTCGCGCACGTACCCCGGGGAATGGAAGCGCGTCTTCCTCTTCCACACCGCGGGATCGAGGCAGAAGGTGCATTCCTCCGGGCAGCCGCGGGAGGTCAGGAATCCTCCCCCGGGGATGTAGTCGTCGAGGGGGTTGAGGGCTTTCAGGATGCGGTGACGCGTCCCGATGGCGAACTCCTCGGAAACGGTGTAGATATGGGGGAAGCGGTCGATGTCCCTCTCGCGTTCCCGATCGGGGTTGTTCACCACGCGGCCTCCGGCGTCGCGCCAGGTGAGGCCGGCGATATGGGAAAAATCCCCTTTCCTCCCTTTATCGCGCAGCGCTTGCAGCAGCTCCAGGGCGGTCCACTCCCCCTCGCCCCGCACCACGAAGTCCGCGGCGCCGTCCTCCATGATCTCCCGGGGATGCATGGTGGAATAGACTCCCCCCGCCACCAGCACCGCTTCCGGCACCAGCTCCCGCAGGCGCTTGAGCATCTCGCGGGCATGCAGGGCGATGTAGTAGATGGAGATGGGGAAGAGAACAACCTCAGGCTGCGCTCGCCGCAAAGACTTTTCCAGGTTTTCCCTCAACATCCGCAGCGCCTCTTCCCCGCCGACGGGAGCCGTGGAAAGGGCGTCGTCGGGGAGGCCCTCCTCGCTCTCCACGAACCACCTCCGGTCGTCGAAGACGTCGGCCACCAGGTTGATGACCTCGACCTCCACGCCCCTGGCCTTGAGAAAGGCGGCGACGTACATGGCCCCGTACTCGGGCACCAGCAACGCCTTGTTGCGGACGGCCCAGTAACGCACCTGCCAGAGAGGATGCGGCCTGGTCTCCATGAGCCCGAACCCCCAGGCATCGGAGATGATCGCCGTGCGGAGCTCCCGCCTTACCCGGGACATGGCGTTTCCTCTGCTCCCTTCTATCCGTAACCGGCCCGTGGCCTGCGCGACCACCATGATAACACGCGCGGCGGAAAGCGGGTTGAGACACGGGCCGCGGAGCCCGCCGCGGCCCGTCAGGACGGGGAGATCTCCCTTACCCTCATCCCAGGATGCGCTCCACGCACAGGATGGCGGAGCGCGAGGCGCCCTCTATGGCCAGTCCCCTTCCCAGGTAGGTGTCGCCGGCGAAGAAGAGGCCGTCCACGGAAGGGGCCCGCACGTCGGGCTTGAAATCCCCCGTGAGCCCGGGCTTGCGCGCCAGGCCGTCGCACCCGGTGGTGAAATATGGCAGGGCGAACTCCACCTCGCCGTCCTCGAAGGAGTAGAGCTCCTTCACGTCCTCCCAGTGCTGCTCCATGAGGCGGGCCAGGTTGAACTTGTCCTCCAGCTCCCACGGCTCGGCCACGTTGTCGGTGACCAAGAGGTAGCGGTCGGGCGGGGCCACCCCCGGGTCGAAGGCGGTGGGGGCGAAGGCCTGCAGGGGCAGCCCGGTGCGGGGCGACTTCAGCGCGGACATGAACACCGTGCGCTCGTAGAGGGGCCGCCGGGTGGCGATGATGTAGCCGAAAAGGCCCGTCCGCTCGCCCCGGATGTCCTCGATGCGCTTCAGCCACCAGCCCGGCAGAGGGGAATAGCGGCGGTCGAAGTCCAGCACCTTGTCCAGGTGCCAGATGGGGAGGGCCAGCACCACCAGGGGCGCCGTCACCAGGTCGGTGGAGACGAAACGCCATTCCCTGGCGATGGGGCTGGCTCCCCTGCGGGCCACCCGGACCCCGGCCACCTTCCTGCCCTCGAAGACCACCTGCTCCACGCGGGCTCCCAGCCTGAGCTCTCCTCCCATTTCCTGGAAGGCATCCACCAGGGGCCCGATGACCCCCCACATGCCGCCCCGGGGATAGGCGGCGATGAGCACCGCCCTGCCCTTGATCAGGGCCTCCCTGGCGATGTAGAGGCATTCGCCCGCCGACTGCTCCCTGGCGTCGGGTATGGTGGTCATGATCATGCTCATGTTCTCCCATACCTCGCGCAGGCTGCCCGCGAGGTCGTTGCGGTCCAACCACTCCTCGAAGGAACGGTTGTCCCAGGCCTTGAAATCGGGCTCGCCCATCTCCGCGATGTCCTTCATGAGGGCGATAAAGCTGGCCTTCTCCTCGTCGGTGAGCTGGATGAAGCTCTGCATGTCCTGCCACTTTCCGTCCTCGTAGAGGTCCAAGGTCACGGAGAAGGCGGCCCATTCGATCTCCTTGCCCACACGGGCGCCGAGTTCGTGGCAGTAGCCCTTCTTGCCCATCTCGATCATGTGCAGCCCGATGTCCACGCGGTATCCCCCCGGCAGGTCGTAGGACTGCATGCGGCCTCCCGCCTTGGGATACATCTCCAGCAGCAGGGTCTTCTTTCCGGCCTGCTGCAGCTGCGTAGCCACCCCCAGGCCGGCGATGCCCGCTCCCACCACGATCGCGTCGTAATCGTACATCACGCCTCCCTCAGCCTCGTCCCCCTCCCAGGAACAGATCGGGGGTCGTCGCGGACCCCCGTTGCCGTCTCATCCTCCCGCCATGCGGGAGATGATGAACACCTCGTCGCCGTCCCGCAGGGCCTCGCCGTCCTCCAGGAACGGCGCTCCGCGACGCGCGGCCCTGATGACGGGATGGAAGCGCTTGTTCTCCGCGTCCCACATCTGGGGCGGCATGCGGTGGCCGAGATCCTCCCCCACGCGGCGCAGGAGGTCCGAGACCGCCGTTCCCTCGGGCAGCTCGTACCTCCTCTCCTTCACCCCCGCGTGGTGCCGGACGATCCCGGTGAGATGGACCGTTACCTCTATACCCATCGGTCAGAACTTGCCCATGAGCAGGCGGCTGATGATCATCTTCTGGATCTCCGAGGTCCCGGCCCCGATGGTACCCAACTTGGCGTCGCGCAGCGTGCGCTCCACGGGGTACTCGCGGATGTAGCCGTAGCCGCCGAAGATCTGCACCGCCTCGTTGGCCACCTTGAAGGCGCTCTCGGTGACGAAGAGCTTGCACACGCAGGCCTCCATCATGGCCGGGATGCCCTGGTCCTTCATCCAGGCCACGCGGTAGACCAGGAGGCGCGCCGCGTCAAGCAGGCACTTCATCTCCGCGATCTTGAAGGCCACCGCCTGGAACTTGCCGATGGGCCTCCCGAACTGCTTCCTCTCCTTGGCGTACTCGATGCAGCGGTTGATGTTGCACTCCATGCCCCCCACCGCCGGAGCCACCATGATGGCGCGCTCCCACTCCAGGGTGGCCTTGCCCACGCCGTAGAAACCCTCGCCTTCCGCGCCCAGCAGGTTCTCCGCCGGCACCCGGCAGTCGTTGAAGGCCAGCTCGGCGGTGGGAGAGGTGCGGTTCCCCATCTTGTCCAGCTCGCGGCTGACCTCGAAGCCGGGGGTATCGCGGTCCACGATGAAGGCGCTGATCCCCGCGCCTCCCTTCTCCTTGTCGGTCACCGCCATCACGATGCATAGGTCGCAGATGGGGCCGTTGGTGATGAACATCTTGGAGCCGTTGATGACGTACTCGTCCCCGTCCCGCACCGCGGTGGTCTTGATGGAGGCCGCGTCGGAGCCGGCGTCCGGCTCGGTGAGGCCGAAGCAGCTCACCTTCTCCCCGCTGCAGATGCCCGGGAGGTATTTCTTCTTCTGCTCCTCCGTGCCCATCACCCAGATGGGCACCGCCCCGATGATGGTATGCGCGCCCCAGGACAGGGACACGCCGGCGTCGCCTCCCCCCGCCGCGAAGGCGTCCATGGCGATGGCGGTGTCCAGGGCCCCCGCGTCGGAGCCGCCGTATTCCTCCGGGAAGGGGAGACCCAGAAGGCCCATTGCTCCCATTTTCTTCCAGCCGTCCCAGAAGAACTCGCTGTTGCGGTCGTACTCCTCGGTGAAGGGCGCGATCTCCTTCTCCGCGAACTCCTTGACCTCCTTGAAGAAGGCCTTCTGCTCCTGAGAGAGTTCAAAGTCCATGCTCAACCTCCTCTTGCCTCTTCCGTTTCTCCGTGGAGAACCCTCCCTGCCTGCATGCTCATTCCGGCTCCGCCGTGGCCGTCCCCGAACCGCTCCCCGGGAGCCGCCCGCGCCGCGCGGCGCACGTCGCCGGACACACAAGCATCATAATGTGCACGCCCCTACGCCCGCGTCAAGGCCCTCCCGGCCGACGCGGGCGCCGCATCCGGGTCGTACGCTAACTGCCCAGGACGCTGCGGGCCATGACTATCCGCTGGATCTGGTTGGTACCGTCCCAGATCTGGTTTATCTTGGCGTCGCGCATGTATTTCTCCACCGGGTAGTCCCGCATGTAGCCGTAGCCGCCGAAGACCTGCACCACGTCGGTGGTCACGCGCATGGCCATGTCGGAGCAGAAGGTCTTGGCGTAGGCGGCCTCGCGGGTGAAGGGCATCCCCCGGGTCTCCATCCATGCCGCCTTCATGTAGATGAGCCTGCCCACCTCGATGTCCATGGACATGTCGGCGAGCATGAACTGGACCGCCTGGTTCTCGGCGATGGGGCGCCCGAACTGCACCCGCTGACGCGCGTAGTCCACCGCCGCCTCGAAGGCGGCGCGCGCGATGCCCACCGAGCCCGAGGCCACGTTGACCCGCGCCTTGTCCAGGGTGATCATGGCGATCTTGAAGCCCTGCCCCTCCTCTCCCAGGCGGTCCTCCGCCGGCACGCGGCAATCGGAGAGGATGACCTCCGAGGTCACCGAGGCGCGCACCCCCATCTTGCGCTCCTTCTTGCCCCCGCTGATGCCGGGGTTGTCTTTGGGCACCAGGAAACAGGAAAGCCCGCGCACCCCCTTCGCGGGGTCGGTGGTGGCGTAGACGGTGGTGAGGTCGGCGATGCCGCCGTTGGAGATGAAGCACTTGGTGCCGTTGAGGACATAGGCGTCCCCCTCACGTACCGCGCTGGTCTTCACGCCCGCCGCGTCGGAACCCGCCTCCGGCTCGGTGAGGGCCATGGCGGCCAGCGAGGGGCGCGAGGTGAGCTCGCAAAGGTATTTCTTCTTCTGCTCCTCGGACCCCGCCACCAGCAGGGGGGTCACCCCCAGGCCGTTTGCTCCCAGGATAGTGGCGAACCCGCAGCACCCCCAGGAGAGCTCCTCGTTCACCAGGCAGGCGGTGAGGAAATCCATGCCCTGGCCGCCGTACTCCTCCGGCACGTAGAGGTAGGTCAGGCCGGCTTTGAAGGCCCTCTCGATGAAAAAGTCGGGGTATTTCTCCTCCTCGTCGTATTCCGCCGCCACGGGGCGGATCTCTTTCTCCGCGAACTCGTGGGCCACCTTGGTGATGGCCTTCTGCTCCTCGCTCAGCTCAAACGAGATCATGCTGCATTCCTCCCCTTGTGGTGTACGGGCACGGCAAGAACGTGCCTCCGGTATCCCGTGTTCGTGGTCAAGACCGGCGCAGGACGCGCGCGCTCAGCGGCCCCTGAACTGCGGCTTGCGCTTCTCCTTGAAAGCGGCCATCCCTTCCTTCTGGTCCTCGGTGGAGAAGAGGAGGGAGAAGCACTTGCGCTCGTATGCGAGGCCGGAATAGAGGTCCAGGTTCATGCCCTCGTTGACGCAGGCCTTGGCGCAGGCCAGGGCCACGGCCCCGTTGCGGATGCAGCGCCGCGCCAGCTCCCTGGCCTCCGCCATGAGCTCCTCCACCGGCACCACCTTGTTCACCAGGCCCATCTCCAGGCAGGTCCTGGCATCGTAGAAGGAGCCGGTGAAGATCATCTCCTTGGCCCGGTTGGGCCCCACGAGGCGGGGAAGCCTCTGGGTGCCGCCGGCGCCGGGAATGATCCCCAGGGTGATCTCCGGCATGCCGAATACGGCCGTCTCCGAGGCC
Organism: Actinomycetota bacterium; assembly: GCA_014360645.1. NCBI lineage: Bacteria > Bacillati > Actinomycetota > Actinomycetota bacterium. The sequence continues at coordinate 24,048 of JACIXD010000013.1, forward strand.
ACGATCATGTCGCAGACCAGGGCCAGCTCCGTGCCGCCCCCCAGGGCATATCCGCTCACGGCGGCGACGACCGGCTTGGGGATGCGTTCCAGCTTCTCGAACCCCGACAGGTCGGCGCCGTAGGCGTTGAGCATGTCGGGGGCGTACTTGCCGGCCATCTCCTTTATGTCGCCTCCCGCCGCGAAGTTGTCCTCGCCGCCGGTGACGATGACCGCCCGCACGCCCTCGTCCCTGGCCAGCATGTCCGCCGCCACGCCCAGCTCCGCGATGAGCTCCAGGTTAAGGGCGTTCTTGGCCTCGGGGCGGTTGAGCCGGATGGTGGCGATGCCCTCGTCGTCCGTTTCCACCAGCAGGTACTTGAAATCCATGCGACCTCCCGTGATGTCTTTACCCTCCAGGGACAAAAGCGGCGACCCGTGATCACGGGCGCTCTGGCGATATATCGAGGATGCGGCGCCCTCCGCGCCGCAGATCCCGCTCCGCGGTCTCCCGCCGTGCCGCCGTGCACCCGTCCTCGCATCCCTTGACCGTACGGCCGGCGGTCAGCCCGCGCCGAACCGGGGCACGCGCTTACGCGGTCTATAACCCCGCCGGGCACACGGCGTTACTCGAAGATGGTGTCTCCCTCTCCCGCTTCCCTCTCGCCCTCTTTTCTTCCGACGGCGGCACCTCTCCCCCCCTCCGCTTCGGGCGCGGCCTCGAGGGGAGCGTTCCCTCCGCCCTCCGCCCCAGCCTGCGCGGCATACCTCCTCAGGGAGGCTGCCGGCTCGCCGCTGGCGAAGCAAGTGGCGAAGCATTCCGCCTCGTGTTCCAGCCCTCTCTCCAGAGGCAGGTCTGGGGCGCGTCTCAGACAGCGCTTGGCCTGGTAGAGGGCCAGCTTGCCGCAGCTCGCCAGCCTCCGCGCCAGTTCATCCGCCTCTCTCTCCAGGGCATCCTCTCCGGTCACGCCGTTTATCAGTCCCCATTCGGCGGCCTCCCGGGCGGAGAGGATGCGGCCGGTGAGCACGAGCTCCTCCGCGCGGCGCAGCCCCACCAGGCGGACCAGCCTCTGGGTGCCTCCGCCGCAGGGGATCATGCCCAGCCTGGCCTCGGGGAACCCGAACCTTGCCCGGGGGGAAGCCAAGGCGAGGTCGCAGGCCAGGCACAGCTCCAGCCCCGCCCCCATGGCCACCCCGTTCACGGCGGCGATGACGGGGAGAGGCGAATCGGCAACGCGCCCCACCACGGCCTGCAGCTCTCGGCAGCGCCGGCGCGCCGCCAGGGGATCGCTCCCCTCCAGTCCCGACATCTCCATGCCCGCGCAGAACGCCTCGCCCGCGCCCGTGATCACCAGAGCCCTGATCTCCGGGTCCGCCTCCAGCTCGCCCAGGGCCCTCCACAGGGCGCGCAGGGAATGCGGGGAGAGGGCGTTCATGCGCCGGGGACGGGAGAGGATCACCCACCCCGCGGGCGGCCTTTTCTCCAGGACTATCCCGTCCTTCTCCTCGCCCACCTGTTCCCCCGTTCGCCGCGCGCCGCCGCGGACCGCCGCGCGGGGCGGTCCGCAGCCGCGCCTTCAGGCCATGCTCAGACCTTCCAGTAACTCTCCTGCTTGCCGCTGGAATAGTCGTAATATCCCTTCCCCGTCTTCCTCCCCAGCAGCCCGGAGGCGATCATGCGGTGGATAAGCGGCGGGGGGAAGTACTTGGGGTCTCCGGTGTCGTTGTATATGGCCATGCAGGCATTGGCCAGCACGTCGATGCCGGTCATGTCCGCGAGCTCCAGGGGACCCATGGGCAGGTTGTAGCCCAGGCGCATCGCCTTGTCGATGTCCTCCGGCGTGGCCACCCCGGCCTCGAGCATCCTGGCCGCCTCCATGCCCATGGGCAGGTAGAGGCGGTTGGCGATGAAGCCGGCGTGGTCCTTGAGCACGCGCACCGTCTCCTTGCCCACCGACTGCGCCCATTTCTCCGCTATCTCCATGGTCTCCTCGGAGGTCTGCAGGCCGCGGATGATCTCGCAGAGGCGCATGAGGGGCACGGGGCTGAAGAAGTGGGTCCCCACCACCTTTTCCGGGCGCCCGGTGGCGGCGGCGATGGAGGAGATGGGGATGGCGGAGGTGTTGGTGGCCAGGATGGTATGCGGGGGACAGACTTCGTCCAGCTTCCCGAACACCTCCTTCTTCACCTCCAGCTTCTCGAAGACCGCCTCCACCACCAGGTCGGCGTCGGAGGCGTCGGAGAGCTCGGTGGTGGTGGAGAGGTTGGCCAGTGCGGCGTCATGCTGCTCCCGGGTTATCTTCTCCTTGGAGAGGAACTTTCCCAGGGAGGACTTGATGGCCTCCATGCCCCTGGCGGTGAACTCCTCCTTCACGTCGTGCATCTTCACCTTGTAGCCGGCGAAGGCGCTGACCTGGGCGATGCCGCTCCCCATGAGGCCAGATCCTACTACGAAGACGTTCTTGATCTCCATTCCTCCCTCCTTCAGCACTGGAAATCTCCGGCACGGACATGTACACGGTGCATGAAAACCCCTCTACGGACCGCTCCGCCGCCGGCGGCGTAAAAAGTATAACACAGGGCACTTACGCCGGTAACGTCTCCCGGACGGCGCCGATACGCCTTAAAACGCCTCCTCCGGGCCGGGGGCGGGCGAAATGGGCTATCATGTGTTATGAAGCGGGGGATGCAGGAGGCCCTCGAAGGGACCCGCGGCCCGGCGGCGCGGACAGGAGGGCAACCCTCCCGAGGCTAGGAGGTGAGCCGGCCTTGAGTGAAAAAAAGAGCGTCGGGGAGCGTCCGGGATCTCCGGGATTCCTACCGGCTATCCGGGTACCCCGAAAGGCGGAGGCGAGGCCGTTGTCTATGAAACGCCTCTCGGGAAGCGCCGCCGCGGAGGCCTTCGAGGAGGCCCTCACCGGCATGAAGTCGGCGCGGCTGCAGCTCGGTACCTTCTCCCACCTCAGCGGGGATATGGGGGAGTACCTCGCCCCGCTGCGACGCGCGGCCGAATCCGCGACGTCCTTTCTCTCCCGCAGGGGCAACGCCCTGATGGTGTCCGCGGTGTTCATCTCCTGCGCCGGGCTGCTCGATCTGGCGCGCGGCTGGATGCGCATGCGCTCGCGCATCCCCGGATGAAGGAAAGGGCATCCGCGCGCGGGAAAAGCCCCTCCCCCGGGGGTCCCGGCATGGTAACGATCGCCGTGTAAGTGGCCTTCGACCCCACCGCCTCGTTCCCGCAGATGTTGCCCCGGCCGAGCGCCGCCGGGACGGGAGAGGCGCATCCCGCCCGACCCGGCGCGCGAGAGGAAGAGCATGCGCCTTCGCATCCCCCGGAGGAAAAGGCCTGTTCGCGACCCGGCGCCCCTCCGGACGGCGTGTCCTTCCTACGCGGGCCGCGTTCACGGGAATAGAGGCGTGTGAGAGAAGGTCCCCACGTCGAAGAGGCCCCGGTCGGTTATCTTCAGCTCCGGTATCACCGGCAGGGCCATGAAGGAGAGGGTCATGAAGGGCTCCGCCAGCGGGCACCCCAGGGAACGCGCCGCCTCCTGGAGGGAGGCCACCCGCTCCTTAACCTCCTGCAGGGGCAGGGTGGACATGAGCCCGCCGATATCCAGGGGGAGCTCCGCCAGCACGGTCTCCCCTCTTACCACCACCTGTCCGCCTCCCATCTTCTCCACGGCGCGCGCCGCCGCCATTATCTCGCCGTCCGAGGCCCCCACCGCCAGCAGGTTGTGGGAATCGTGCGCCACCGTGGAGGCCAGGGCTCCCTCCCGGAGCCCGAAACCGCGGATGAAACCCACCCCCACGTTGCCGGTCCCCCGGTGACGCTCGAACACGCAGATCTTGAGCAGGTCGCGGAGGGGATCGCTCACCGCCATCCCCTCCTCCACCTTCGGCCGCTCACGCAGCTTCGCGGTGATGATCTGGTCCGGGATGACCCCGATGACCAGCATCTCCTCTCCTTCCGCCCGCACGGCGAGGCTGCCCGCCTTCTCCCAGGCCACGCGCATGGCTCCCGGCGCCGGCGGCACCGGCGCGAGGCCGGGGAGGAAGCGGCCGTCCTCGGCCACCAGGGCTCCCCCTTTGTAGACCTGCCTGACGCGGAAACCCCGGAGGTCCTCCAGCACCACCAGGTCGGCCCGCATGCCCGGCGCTATCGCCCCGTATCCGCGCAACCCGAAGCGTTCCGCCGTGTTCAGGGTGACCATGCGCAACGCGGCGAGGGGGTCCAGGCCCAGCGCCACCGCCCTGCGCAGCAACGCGTCCATGTGCCCCTCCTCCAGGAGGTCCTTCGGCTGACGGTCGTCGGTGACGAAGATGCAGCGCCCCTGCGAGGCCCCTTCGGCGACGGGAAGGAGCGCCTCCAGGTTGCGCGCCGTAGATCCCTCCCGGATGTAGATGAACATGCCCTTGCCCAGCTTCTCCGCGGCCTCCTCCGCCTTCACACATTCGTGGTCCGACTGCACCCCGGCGGCGATGTAGGCGTCCAGAGCCGCTCCCGAGAGACCCGGGGCATGGCCGTCGACGGGAAGGCCAGCGCAGGCGGCGAGCTTGGCCAGCACCGCGGGGTCCCCGTTCACCACCCCGGGGAAGTTCATCATCTCACCCAGCCCCACCACCGCCTTCTCCTCCAGGAGGGGAGCGAGGTCCGCTGCCTCCAGGACCGCCCCCGCCGTCTCCATGGGGGTGGCCGGGACGCAGGAGGGAAGCATGACGAACACGCTAAGGGGCAGGCCTTCGACCGCCCTCATCATATAGCGCAACCCCTCCACGCCGAGGACGTTGGCGATCTCATGGTAGTCGGTGACCACGGCCACGGTGCCGGAGGGGACCACGGCGCGGGCGTATTCGGGCAGACTGACCATGGAGGACTCGATATGCACGTGGCCGTCGATGAATCCCGGGCAGAGGAAGCCGCCGCCCAGATCCACGCGCTCCCTCGCCCGCCGCTCTCCGAACCCCGCTATCCACCCGGCGTGGACGGCCACGCTCTCCTTCACCACCCTGCCCCGGAAGACGTCCACCACCCTCGCCCCGGACAGAAGCAGGTCCGCCTCCGCGTCGCCTCGCGCCACCGCCAGCAGGTCCTCCGATGCCATGCACCTACCTCCTCTGCTCCACCATCAGGGATGGTGAAAAGAATCCCGTCCCTCGGCGCCCCGGGCCACGTCTCGTCGGCTCCGCGGCGCCGAGGCTCCTGCCCGCCGCCCGGCTCCCGCAGTCAGATCACCGGTTCCTCTTCCAGCTCTCCCGGCCGCCTGAGGCCCTCCGCCGGGTAGGTCTTCATCTCCAGGATCACCTTGAGGGCCTCGTCCTTCATGGCGTAGTCGAAGGCCTGGAGCCCCATCTCCAGGGGGAATCTGCGGTCCACGAGCTCCTGCACCTCCACCAGCCCCCTCATGAGGGCGCGGATGGCGGGCTCGAAGGGTCCGCAGCGGGAACCCACCACCTTTATCTCGTCCACCACCAGCCTGGAGATGTCCACGTTCAGCGATTCCAGGTAGGTGCTCTTCTGCACGATGGTCCCCCCGGGGTCCACCAGCGAGCGCGCCAGCTCGAATCCCTCCGGCCTCCCCGTGCACTCCACGACCACGTCGAAACGCTCCTTGAGGTCGAGGTCGTCCCGCAACGCGGTCCTTATGCCCAGCCGATCCAGTATCTTGAGCTTGTGGGGAAAACGCCCGATGGCCAGCAGCCGGCAGCCGGTGAGGCGCAGCACCTGGGCGGCGAGCAGGCCCAGCTTCCCGTCGCCCAGCACGGCGACGCCGATCCGCGGGCTCACGTGCACCTGCTCCAGGATGCGGAAACACGCCGCCAGGGGCTCCACGAAGACGGCGGAGTAGAGCGGCAGGGTATCGGGCACCAGGTGCAGGTTGGCCACGGGAAGGGCCACGTATTCGGCGAAGACGCCGTCGCGCCCGCTGATGCCCAGGGTGGTGCGCTGGGAGCAGTGGCCGGTCTTGCCCTCGATGCACATGGGGCACACTCCGCACCAGCAGTTGATCTCCCCCACCACCCGCTTGCCCACGAGCTCGGGGTCGTCGGCGGCCTCCACCACCCCTACGAACTCGTGCCCCATGATCCCCTGGAAATGCATGTAGCCGCGGACGATCTCCAGATCGGTGTGGCAAATGCCCGCGGCCATGACCTTTATGAGCGCCTCCCCGGGCCCGGGCTCGGGCCGCTGGAGGTCATCCCTCAACTGCAAGCCGCCATCGAAGTAAATGCCTAGCATCCTTTCCAGCTCCCTCCGTTCACCTCGCCGCGATCATCCCCCCGATATCCCGGCACGGGGCCACCCGCGGCGCTGCGGCGCGTGCCTTTCCGCTCCGCGACACCCCCTGCCGCAGCCGCCTCCCGCCGGGGAGGGAGAAGCGAGCCCGTCACATGCGTCCCCGACGATGCCTCACGCTCCTCACCTACAATATTATTACCGCCCGCAGTCCTTTTGCACTCCCGAATCCCGCCGCCCTTTATCTGCCCGCCCCATCGGGCATATACTTTCCTTGTCGGCTGAAGTTACGTGCGCTAAAGGGGTGATGTGCGATGATCATCGACAGCCATGTCCACCTGGTGGCGGAGGACTGGATCGACCGCAGCTTCTTCATTGGCATGGCAAGGGTTGCCACCGCTCCCATGGGCAAGATGACGGGGGAATACCCGGATCCTGCGGCCCTCATCGACAGCCTCATGCCCGTGATCAGCGACACCACGGGCGAGAGGACGGTCGCCAACATGGACGAGGCGGGGGTGGACATGGCCTGTATCTTCGCCGTGGATTACGGCCTCGCCGCGGGCGAGCCTCCCGTATCCATTGAGGAGCAGAACCGCATGGTGGCCGAGGCCGCCAGGCGCTTCCCGGACCGGCTGGTCTCCTTCTTCGCCATCGACCCGCGCCGCCCCGAGGGGCTCGACCTCTTCAAGCGCGCGGTGGAGGACTGGGGGATGAAGGGGCTGAAGCTCCATCCTACCACGGGCTATTATCCCTACGATCCCGTGGCCTACCCCTATTACGAGAAGTGCATGGAATACGGCATCCCGGTGCTCTTCCACACCGGCAGCCAGCCTGCGCCCATGAAGTTCCGCTTCACCCAGCCCATCTACGTAGATGACGTGGCCGCGGACTTCCCCGACCTGCCCATCATCATGGCCCACTGCGCCCACTCCCTGTGGGAGGAGGCCCTGCTGGTGGCGGAGATCAAGCCCAACATCTACTTCGATTTCTCGGGCTGGCAGATGCGCTTCAACAGCCATCCCCAGGATTTCTACCGCATGCTGAGGCGGGTACTGGACCAGGTGGGGCCCTGGAGGGTCTTCTTCGGCACCGACGGGCCTTACCTCAACGTCCTCTGCCCCTGGGGGACCTGGGTAAAGGCGGTCACGGAGCCCGACCTGAGCTGCTGCCCGGAGGTCTCCTTCACCCCGGAGGAGATCGAGATAATCATGGGCAAGGCCTTCGCCAGGCTGCTCAAGCTGAGCTGAGCGCCGCCCTCAACCTCTGGCGCCTCCCGCGGCATCCGCCCCGGCGGGCTTGAGGTCGGCGGCCTCGGGGGGCGCCGTCTCGCGCACCAGCAGGTGGCGCCGCGCGATGAGGGTGATGATGGAGGGGAGCACCAGCAGGCTCGCCGCCAGGGAAGCGGTGAGCGCAAGCGCGGTGACCAGGCTGAAGCGGCGGATGGGCGCCATGCGCGAGAAGGACACCACCAGGAACGACCCCGCCGTGGCTACGGCGCTGGCCAACAGTGGCTTCCCCACCCTGGTAACGCAGGACCTCAGGGCCTCCGCCACGCTCACCTCGCCGGGCTCGTACTCCTCTATGAAGCGGTGGGTGACGTGGATGCCGTAGTCGATGCCCATGCCGATGATGAGGGAGGAGATGAGAACGGTCATCATGTCCAAGGTCCATCCCATAAGGGACAGGAAGCCCAGCTCCACCGCTATGCCAGCCACCAGCACCGAGAGGGTGGCGAGCCCGAAGGTGAGGGAGCGGAAGATGAGCACCAGCACCAGCGCCGAGAGGCAGAGGGCTAGGACGGCCGTCCACATCTGGGTGGGCACCAGGTTGCCCATCATGTCGGCGGTAAGGGGGGTGATGCCTCCCAGGCGCCAGCTCAAGGCGGTGGACCCGAAGGCCTCCTCGGCGGCCTCGGTGAGTATGCGGTCCTTCTCCAGCATCTCCTGGTTGTTTCTAGCGCCCTCGCTGAAGATGGAGATGAGCGCCGCCCGGTGATCCCCGGATACCAGCTTGCCCTCCTGGGGGCCCATGAGCGCCTCCAGTTCCGCCAGCGTCTCCTCCGCCTCCGCCCGGGTGGACGGCAGAGCGGCCTCCGGGCTGTCCGCGGGGCCGGCCCTGCCGGTCTCGACGCGGAAATCGCGCAGGAGCTCACCCAGGCTGGCGCTGCCCTTCTCGCTGAAGTACGGCGTGGCCGCGATCCTCTCCTGGAAATCCATCATCGCCGCCAGCGCCCGCGGCTCCATGACCTCCCCCGTCACCAGCAACACGTCCTGCTGTACCCCCCCGAAGATCGATTCCTGCAGGTACTGCGCCTGCAGGGAGGGGATGTCCTGGGGGGCAAGCGCCCGCAGGTCCGGGGTGGTGGTAAGGCGGAAGGTGCCCATGACGCAGATGAGCACGATGAACCCGTACACCACCACCACCGCGCCGGGACGGTGCTGGGAGAGGGAGGCGATACCTCCCAGGGCGCGGTCGATGCGCCGGTTGTTGCGGGGGGAGAAGATCTCGATCCCCCGCGGGTCCACTGCCCCTTTGCGCTGCCTTCTCCGCTCGCGCAGGATCATGAGAGAGGGCAGGAAGGTGACGCTGAAGAGGAAACAGACCCCTATCCCCGCCGCGCACATGATCCCGAACTCCCGCAGCACGTCGAAGTCGGAGAGGAGGAAGGTGGCGAACCCGATGACGGTGGTGATGCAGGCCAGGAATACGGCCACCCCTACCGTCACCACGGACCTGTAGGCCGCCCTCCCGGGGTCCCGCTCCAGGCCGAACTCCTCGTAGAAACGGCCCATCATATACACCACGTTGCCCAGGCTGATCCCCAGCACCAGGGGCCCGATGATGGCCGAGATCACCGTGAACGGGTACCCCACCCATCCCATGAGGCCGTAGATCCAGATGGTGGAGAGCGCGATCACCGCCAGCGGCAGGACCACGTCGGTGAGTCGCTGGAAGGCGATGAAGAGCAGGGTCACCAACACGATGAGCGCCAGCACCGCCAGCAGCCAGGTGCTGGAATAGACGTATTCCTCCAGGTCCTTGTCTATGGAGGGATCGCCGCTCACGTAGACGGTGGCGGGGACCTCTCCGCCCTCGAAGTAGGCGTGGAAGAAGTCCTCCATCCTGGTGGCCAGGGCCTTGCGCTGGGCCGAATCCAGGTCGGGGTTGATCTTGATGATCACCTGCGCGTACCTCCCGTCCGCGGATAGGAGGCCCTGGCCTTTTTTCTCCACCGTCCACTTGTGGGCCACGGGGTTGGCGAGGTAGAGGGCGACCCCGTCCTCGATCACCTCCTCGAAGGGCTTGCTCCGCGAGGGGTCGGACGGGTCGGGCACCAGGGTCCCCTCCCCGAACTTGAGGATGGTGGCGATGTCGCTCACCAGCGGGCCGTACTGCTTTTTCGCCTCGTTGAGGGCGTTGCGCGCGAACGCTGTTAGGTAGTGTTCCATGTAAACAAAGCTGTCCTCCCCCACCGCCTCCGCCATCTCCTCCTCCAGAAGGAGGAACTTCTTGATCATGGGGTAGGAGAGCAGCCCGTCGCTCTCCACCATCGGCGTCTCCATGGTGGTGCCCCCGAAGAGTTCGTTCACCTGCTGCAGGGTGCGTGAGGTCTCGTATTTGCGGGGGATGAGGTCCTTCTGCCCCGCCCTGACCTCGAGGAAGGAGATGCCCACCGCCACCGGAACGGTGGCCAGCAGGCATACCGCCACCACTGCGAGGGCGTGGTCCCTACACAACCGCGCGAAATATTTCATCACCGGTCCCTCCCGTCGACGAAAGAGAGCTCCCGAGCCGCATAGCTCTTCCCGCTGGCGAATCCCTCAATAATCGTAAAAACCTTCGCTCCCCGTAGGTTACCCTCCTTCCCCGGGCGCCGCAACCTCGGCATATCCCGCGAAGACGGGACCTCTCCTTTGCCCACAGGTGTCAAGGGAGTCTCCGACACATCTTGTCGCAATGGGAGACGAATACATGCCAGGCGCAGCGAGAACAAATTATGCGGAAATGATTACCATCCGACACATCTTGTCGCAATGGGGGATGAAGACATGCCGCCTCCTGTCTAGTAGAATGGTTGCTGACGGCAACCGGGCGGGTTCGCCCCGCGGGGGTTTACGCCACCTTCCGCGCCGCCCGACGGGTATGCGTCCCCGGCTGTGGACGCCGTTGGATGGGCGCCCGGCGCGGCGCCGCGATGGCCTCGGCGCCGGAAGGTCACGCCCGCGCCGAGAACGGGGGTCGGCAGATGACCGCGCTGACGGAGATCCTGGACCATACGGTGCGCGCTTTCCCGGAGTTCGAGATCCTTTACTTCGAGGAGCGCGCTTACACCAACCTGGAGTTGGACCGCCGCTCCCGGCGTATCTCCAACGCCCTCCTGGAGCTGGGGATGGAGCCGGGAGAGGTGCTGCTGGCGCACATGGAGAACTGTCCCGACTTCTTCGCCCTCTTCTCTGCCTGCGCCAGGACGGGGATCGTCTTCTGCCCCACCATGTTCCTCCTCAGCGCAGATGAGCTCTCGTGGATCGCCGAGCATGCCGGCGCCTCGTACATGGTGACCACGCCGAGCCTGCTGGCAAAGGCGAGGCTCGCGTGTCCGGAGCTCTTCTCCCGCGGGCGCGTCATCCTGGCCGCGGGAGAGGCGGAGAGCGGGGCCCGCTCCCTCGAGGAGCTCATCTCCGACCAGCCGGAGACCGCCACCGAAACCGCCGCCCTCGGAGACGGCGACACCGCCGCCCTGCTCTATACCGCGGGGACCACCGGCCGGCCCAAGGGGGTGCTGCTCACCCACGCGAACATCGCCAGCAACGTACGCTCCATCGCGGTGTCCAACCGCATAAGCAGGGATGAGACCGCCCTCTCCGCCCTGCCCCTCTCCCATTCCTTCGGGCTGACCACTTCCCTGCTCCCGGCCCTGTGCGGGATGAAGAGCGTGCTCTTGCCCTGGTTCGACGCCGAGAAGGTGCTCGCCTGCACCGAGAGGTTCCACGTGCGCGCCATTCCCGGCGTTCCGGCCATGTTCGTCCAGCTCCTCAACCATCCCCATGCGGCCCGCTACAATACCAGGAGCTGGAAACGGCTCCAGAGCGGCGCGGCCCCCCTGCCCCTGGAGGTGCTCAGGGCCTTCCACGACAAATTCGGGATCTATCTCTACGAGGGATACGGGCTCACCGAGGCCTCTCCGGTGGTGAGCTGCCAGACCCCTTTCATCCCTTTCAAGGCGGGCTCGGTGGGTCCCCCCATCGCGGGCGTCGAGGTCTCCATAAGGGACGACTTCGAGCGCGAGCTCCCGGCGGGCAGCCCGGGGGAGATCACGGTGCGCGGGCCCAACGTGATGAAGGGATACCTGCGCGACAAGGAGGAGAGCGAGCGCGCCCTGCGGGGCGGCTGGCTGCACACCGGCGACATCGGTTACCTGGACGAGGACGGCTATCTCTACATCGTGGAGAGAAAAAAGGATCTCATCATCAGCGGCGGCTTCAACCTCTATCCCGCGGAGGTGGAGGGGGTCCTGGCGAGACACCCCGCGGTGGCCGATGCGGCGGTGGTGGGGGAGCCGGATCCCATCCGGGGAGAGGTGGTGCACGCCTTCGTGGTCACGGTGCCGGGGAGGGAGGTGACCGAGCGGGAGCTCATCGACTATACCCGCGGCCACCTCGTATATTACAAGTGCCCGCACCGCGTCACCTTCCTCAGGGAGCTGCCGCGCGACCTGCTGGGAAAGCCCTCGCGCCGCGCGCTGCGCGGTCTTCTCTCGGAAGGATGAGGTCGCCCGCTGCGCTTTCATGCGCGCGCCGAGAACCATCGGAACATGGCGCGGTCCATTGTCGGGATATAGGGTCACCTGAAGATCGGTAGATCCCGACGCGCGGGATGCCGTGGCCCGGCGCCGGGTCACCGCAGGGACATGCCCTTCTCCTCCTCCACCCGGCGCAGCAGTTCCCTTACCGCCACCTCCCCCGGACGGTGCCTTCCTCCCTCTATCTCCTTTATCAGGGTGAGCAACGCTGCATGCACGGGTACCGCGGTGCCCGAACCGCGCGTCGCCTCCACCACGCGCCCGCTCATCCAGGCCACTTCCGTGGTCTCCCCCGCTTCAGCTCTTCTCTGCATGGGGGGCCTGAGGTCCTCCCATACCGCTTCCTCCCACGCCGACCCCGGGCGGGGAAGCTCCACCCCCGCCACGGCCGCGGCCCCGCGGCACTCCTCCGCCGCCTCCGCGCAGAGTGCGTCCAGGCGGCCGTCCGCGCGCGCCTCCGCGGGCATCATTCCCGACACCGCGCATATGCCGCTCACCGCCGCGGCGCACTGCAAGCGCTCCCAGGCGCTGCCGGCGATGTCCGACACCGCCTTCACCCCGCAGGGACAGGCTCGGGCCAGGGCCGAGGCGAGGTCCTCCCAGCCCCCGACATTCCGCTCCGCGAAGGGCCCGACCCTCAGCTCCCTCATCCCCTCCACCTCCACCACACCCGTGGCGGACTCCTCGGCCGAGACCCAGGGGAGGGCGACGACGGTCCGCTCCGCCCCCACCAGCGAGGCGAGCTCCGCGGCCGCGAAGCCGTCCTGCAACGAGAGATAGATGCTGTCCCGGTGCACGAAGGGGCTTAACGGCCGCAGCGCCTCTCCGGTCTTCCCGGCCTCCACCGCCAGCACCAGCGCGTCGTAAGGCGCCGCGGCCCCGCCTTCCTCCCCCACCTCCGGAGCGCAACGCCCCTCCACCGCGCCCCGCAGGACTACGCCCTCCGCACGCAGGAAACGCAGGCGCTCCGCGCGCCGTTCGTATAGCACCACCTCCGCGCCGGCGGCCTGGAGCAGGTAGGTCGCCAGGCTCCCCATAGCCCCCGCCCCGATCACCGCTATCCTCATGGTTACCTCCCGTCCCTCTCTTCACGTCGTTCTTCTTACCTCTACCTTCCACCTCCCTTCCCGCCCCTCTTATTCTTCCCACAACCGTCTCTGCGCTCCTTCCCCGGAGAGGGCGGTCGGCGTGAGCACGGCGCGGCCAGGTTTGGCCTTCCGCGAAGGGGGAAAGATTTATTTGAAGGGCGGCTGACGCGAGGAAAGGGGGAGAGATGGGCGACAGCGTGTACAAGATCATCGAGGTGGTGGGCTCCAGTCCCGACTCCTGGGAGGACGCGGCGCGCAACGCCGTGGAGACCGCCGCCAAGAGCCTCACCGACCTGCGCATCGCCGAGATCGCCGAGCTGGACATGCGTGTAGATGAGGGCAAGGTCACCGCTTACCGCGCACGGGTGAAGATCTCCTTCAAATACCACGGAGAGGATTGACGGGATAGAGCCCGCATGCGCCGCCGCGAGGTGACGCATGGGAACGGCTCCATGGGGGGCCCGCGGGGCGACATCCTTTCCTGAACGGAACTCTATGCCCGATAAGGGCGCTTGGAGCCCGCCCGACGCGGAATCCGGCAGAGACACCGCGCGTCGAGCGCTTACGGAAAATCCTCAAAAGGGCGCTCCGTGCCGGCATCTCATGGGTGCAGTGTCCCTCTCCGGACCAGGCATGCTTCCGTCCAGACGGCTTGCCTCCAGACCGGCGGGAGCGGGGATGGCGCCATTGCCGTTTCATGATGTCGGTGACCGCCGCCGTATGCCGGAGCAGCGCGCCGCGCGGATGCGGCCGTTCTTCCTATACCGGAGCGTCCTCAGCGGTCGTTGCCGTTCTGGGTCTGTTCGCCCTGCGGCTGCGCTTCCTGTCCGAGCCCAGGATCCTCGGGTCCCACCGGGGCTCCTTGCTCGGGGGGCGGCGGGGGCACCGGTCTGGAAGTCCAGATGAAGAGGGGCGTTCCCACGCTCACGTGGTCGAAGAGCTCCAGGATGGCCTGGTTGGACATGCGTATGCACCCGTGGGAATACAGCCCGGGCACCAGGTTCTTGGTGCCGTGGATGAGCACCGTGCCCCCCGCCGCGCTGGTCACCAGAGCCCGCACCCCCAGGGGGTTGTCCGGGCCGGGCTCGATGCGGGGGGGCATGTTCTTGGACCACTCCACATTGGGGTTTAGCCACACCGGGTTCTCTTCCTTGCGGATGATGTAAAACTTTCCCAGCGGGGTGGGGTACTTGGGCTCCCCGGTGGCCACGTAATACGTCTTCACCAGGGTATCCTTGTCGTACCAGCTCAGGGTGTTGCCCATGATGTCCACCACCAGCACCGTCTTCACGTCGTCGCTGGACAGGGAGGGCGGGGTCACCGCCACCACGGGCTCCAGGACGCGGTTCTCGCCGCAGAGTGCCGACTGCACCAGCTGCGCGGTGGCGTCGACGTCCATCCACAGCCCGTCCCGGGAGGGATGAAAAGTGAGCCTCCCGGTCTGGAAGTCGAAATCCAGCGAGGCGTTCCTCACCTCCTGGTCGATTTCCGCGGCCACCGCGCTCAGCTTCTCCTTGAGCACCTGGCCGTCCATGTAGCACTCCAGCCCGATGTTGATGTCGCCGGGGCGGTTGAAGGCGCGCCGGAAGGCACGCTCGAAAACCGACCTGTTCCATCCCTCGTCGTATGCCTGCTGCACCAAGCTCTCCACGTCCAACTCGAGGCCCAGTTCCGCGGGATCCAGAACCCACTGCTCGCCGCGGAACTGCAGGGTTATGGGGAGCATGAGGGGCCTTACCGCCTGCTCGGTCACCGCCTCCACCGCCTCCTCCCTGGTCATGCCGGTCACGTCGACCCCCAGGATGACGGTGTTGGGGAACATCTCCCCCCGATGGCGGGCATCCGCGTAGACCAGGAGGGAGGAGGAGATGAGCATGAGCGCGAGGGCGCACCCCAGCACCACGAGCGCCCAGCGCGCCAGCCCGTTCCTCGGCAGCACAAAGGACTTCAGCTTCTCCCAGTTGCTCAACCTACGCCTGGCCATGAACCCTTCTTACCTCCGACGTCTTATCCTCTCGTCATTTCCCGCCCTTCGCGCGCGGCCATGCCCGGTCCAAGAGACCGGGCAGCATCCCCGGCGCCCCGCGTCTTCGCCGCGACCCGCGCGGGCGCGGTCTCGTATCTCCTGCCGGCGCCCGGGAGAGAATATGCCTCACCTTCTCAACCTCATGTGACGCCGCGGCGTCCCGGGCGGTTTCATCCTTTCCCGGCGTTCTCCCCTTACCCCATCCGGATGAGCGCTCATCAGAGCGTATCTTCGGGACCGCTCCAACAGCTCCGGGCGGTGCTCTTTCCTTTACTTCCTCCCGCATACTTCCCGCCGCTCCGGGGACGCCTCCCGCGAGGGGAGTCCTTTTTCAATACCGGTCCCATCTCTCCACGAACTGCCGGAAGTAGCAGAAAAAGGAATACTCCGAGAGTACCCTCTGCCGCTCCTCGTGCATGGAGCGCAGCCGCCCCATATCCCTTTCCATGCCCCGTGAGCCCTCCTCTTCGATGAGCAACAGCAGCTCCCGGTTTCGCCTGCTCAGCTCCTCCAGACGCAGCTCATAGCCGGGTATCCACATGGCCAGGAGCTCGCCTTCGCGAAAGCGCGCCAGCGACCTGCAGCGCATGCACTCGTGGCACCCGGCCTCGCCCGCGGAGCGCATAACGCCGTTGCACAGCGGGCAATGGAGTTCCTCCTCCCCGGGGCCATCAGGCGTCCCCGGCCATGACGCATTATCCTCCATTTCCCGCCTCCCAGCCATGACCAAAGACACGGGAACCCCGTTCCCGGGGTCCCGCTCTCCGTCTCTGCCGATGCCTGAATACGCCGCCGGGGCGCACATCACCCCTCGGCGGGCTCGGGAACCTCGCCGCCCCCCATGAGGAGGCCGATGATGAGGAGCAAGGCGCCCACGATGAGCAGCGCCCAGGGTATATACACCTTGACGAGGTTGATCTTGGAGACGGCGTCCTTGGCGTCGTCGATGGCCGACTTCACCGTCTCCTCGGTCTGGGCGATGCTGTACTCGAGGATCTTGCGGGGTTTGGACTCCCCGAGCTGGCTCTGCAGCCCCATCAACTGCGAGAGCGCCGGCCCCAGCTCGGGATCGTTCGCGTACTTGGCCAGGATGGCGAAGACCCCAGCCAGCTTGGAGGTGTCCGGCTCCATATACATGGCCTCGGCATCCTTGTACAGGTCCACCGGCGCGCCGGTCTTGGGTTCGACGGAGGTCTCGATGTCGTAGGTCCAGTAATATTTCAAGGGGATCTTCTCCTGCAGGGCGGCGTCGAGGCTCTGCAGGTCCTCGGGCGATAGGCGACGCTGCGCCAGGGCCAGCAGCCCGTCCACGTCCACCCCCAGCGCCTGAAGCTGGGGCTTCAAGGCTTCGAAGGTCACCTCGGAGGGCAGGCCGTTGATCTCCAGGTAGGCCGGGACCACCTCTTTCTTCTCCTCCAGCGCGGCGCTGCCCTTGAAGTTGTAGACGGTGACGCCGAACTTCTCGACCTCCTCGAGGAACTCGCTCTCCCCGGCCTCCCCTATCTCGCCCTTCCATACCTTGTAGGTCTCGTCCTTTGAGGTGTCGAAGGGCAGGAGGGGATAGTAGCTGCCATCGCGGTTCACGCGGTTGCCGGCTTTGAAGTCATAAGCACGGTCGTCGTCGAGGTTCTCGGAGCTCTTGCGGTCCAGGGCGTAGACGGACTGCAGGCCGCCAGGCGGGACCTTCATGCCTCCCACCTCCACCGTGACCTCCTCCTTGATGAGCGCGGTGGAGGAATCGTACTCCTCCGCCATGGAGACCACCCTGCGCTCGACCTTCATGGGCATCTTCATCTCCTCGCCCTCCGGCAGGGGCTCCTGGGTGGCGGGGTTCACGTAATAGGTCATCTCGCCCTCGTACTTCGTGGTCGAGTCCAGGTCGTCGGGGATCTTCACCATCGCATTGACGGCGATGGCCCACCACAGGATGGCCGCCAGGATGAGAACGATACCCAACGCGATGAGTATCTTGCTGGTCAACCCCTTCATCGTGACCTCCTTTGACCGTGCCTAGGATAATCCTCCGCCTGTCGCTTTATTCTATACCTCTCCGCCTTTGTCCTTCGCCGCGACCCACAACCCTAACCTATTCTAACATCGCCGTCGAGGGGTGATCGGTTACCGTGGGGCACGATCTCCTCACCGGCGCCGGCGGGGAAGGGCTAGCGGACCACGCCCGGGTAGTAGCCCGCGGAGACGTGCTCTCCCGCCCAGGCTCCACGGTACCGGAAATAGAGCGGACGCTCCACAACGATGTCGCCACCGGCGTGCACGGAGAGGGCCAGGCCCTCCTGGTAGGGGGTCATGGAGTTGAGGAACACGGTGGTCCGGCTGTGGGGATCCAGCTTCACCTTCTCATACAGCACCTCGCCGCTCTCGTGGTGCATGCCGACCTCCGCCTCCACCGCCTGCTCACCTGGGTTCTGAAGACAGAGCCACGCCTCGAATCCATCTCCGGTGTAGCCCTCGGCGAAGTACCAGTGCCGGGAGGGGGCGGTCACCCCTGCCCCCACGTCCCCTCCCTCGCACCAGCCATGATAATGGTGATAGATGGGGCGCTCCGCCACCAGCGGCCTTTCCCCCGTCACCGCGATGGAGAGCTGGAGGTCGCGGCCGGCGCGGAGGTTCACGTCCACGGTGCGGCGGCAGAAGGGCGGGATCAGCTCCTGGTCCTGCCTGACCACTCCTTCCGAGGTCTGGTAGGAGATGCTGACCAGATTGGGTTCGGGGTTGGGGTTGTACAGGCACAGCCACTCCTCGAAGCCGTTCCCGGTGTAGCCCTCGGCGAAGTACCAGGTGGTGGAGGGGGTGTTGACGCCGGGGGAGACATGCCCGCCCGCCCAGCGGCCGTGGTAGAGGAAGTAGATGGGGCGCTCGGCCACCACCGGTCGGTCCGAGGTCACGCGCAGCGAGACCTCGTGCCCCGGACCCACGGCCTGGTTGACGAAAACGGTGTCGCGCTGCCGCGGGTGCAGGGTCCTCCGCTCCTGTCCCAGCACTCCCCCCTGCGAGAAGTACTCGACGGTCACCTCCGCCGCCTCCTCTCCCGGGTTGAGCAGGCACAGCCACTCCTCGAAGCCTTTCCCGGTGTAGCCCTCGGCGAAGTACCAGGTGGTGGAGGGGGTGTTGACGCCGGGGGAGACGTGCCCGCCCGCCCAGCGACCTCCGTAGAGGAAATACATGGGCCTCTCCACCATGAGCGGCAGGGGCGAGTCGACGATGACGCTCACGTCGCGCCCCTTCCCCACCTCCCGCGCGACCTCGATGCTCATCCTGCTCTCCTCCGGCACCCGGTAGGAACGTCTTTCGGCGCCTTTCCCCCCGAAGGCGTAGGTGACCTCGAAGGTCACCGGCTCGTGATGGGGGTTGAGGACCGTGAGCCACTCCTCGAAGCCCTCGCGGGTGGTCCCCTCGGCGAAGTACCAGTGACGGGCGGCGTTCGCCACCATGAGGTCGCGGGATACGGAGGCCGTGCTCCCGTTCCTGTACCGGGCGGTGGCGCGCAGGGAATAGGTGCCGTCCTCCAGCGCGCCGCAGTCGATCTCGAAGCGGTAGGGTTTGGAGGTCCTGGTGGCCAGGAGCCGTCCCTCCATCTCCAGGTCGAGGCGCTCCAGGCTGTCGTCTCCCAGGAGCTGCACCTCCACGTCCACCACGCCCTGGGAGAGGCGGTTTT
Source organism: Actinomycetota bacterium (assembly GCA_014360645.1). Taxonomy (NCBI): domain Bacteria; kingdom Bacillati; phylum Actinomycetota; species Actinomycetota bacterium. The sequence goes on from JACIXD010000013.1 coordinate 42,851, forward strand.
CCTGCGGCAGGGCGAAGCTGATGCTGGAGGGCATGTGGATGCCGCGCAGGATGGCCATGGCCTCGCGCTGGAGGTAGGAGTCGTCCCGCAGGCGCCGCTCCTCATCGGGGTTGGAGATAAATGAGGCCTCGGTGAGGATGGCGGGCATGACGGTGTTGTCGAGCACCCCGCAGTCATCCACCTTCCATACCCCGGAGTTGCCCAACCCGAGCTCCCCCACCAGCTCCGCCTGCACGGCGTTGGCGAGCTCCAGAGACTCCCGGCTGGCGTTCACCGAGACCAGGGTCACGGTATAGTTGATGCTGCGGTCGCTCACCGCGTTATGGTGGATGCTGATGAAGCGGTGAGCGCCCCAGGAGTTGGCCATCTGCCAGCGCTGGGTGATGCTCACCTTGCTGTCGTCGTAGCGGGTCATGCGCACCTCGGCGCCCTCCGCCTCCAGGAGGTCCTTGAGTTTGAAGGCCACCGCGAGGTTGACGTCTTTCTCCTTGAGGCCCGTGGGACCCACCGCACCCAACTCACTTCCGCCGTGCCCGGGGTCCACGCAGAACTTCCAGCCCGAAAGGGTGCCCCCGTACGCCCTCCGCGCTCCGAAGGGGAGGGAAGGAGGAAAGGAGCACGAGAGACAGAGCAGGACCGCGCAGAGGAAAAGGCCCGCCCCCGTGTTCCAGGCGCCCCGACTCCTCCCGCCGGCGGCACGCGCCGCGGCCGGACATGCCCGTGAGGCGAGCGCCGCGCCCGCCTCACGGTCACGCCTCCCGCACGAGGGCCAAGCCCCAGCCCGAAGTCTCACGCCGGCCTGTACCTCCCTAACGCCCCGTCTCCCGGCCTTCTTTTCTTTCGGCAACCCGGGGACAAACCCTTGAGCCGGGAAAGCAGGCATGTTGCCGCGATCCCCGCGCATGCTCCTCGCGGCGCGACATCTCCGCCTCCTTACATGTCCATGTGAGGACGCCGGCGCGGGCGAGGTTCCTACCAGTTTTCCGCCAGCAACTCGAAGTAGTCGACGGGATGGGCGATCACAGGTATATCCCGGGATCACGCATATGCGCGGAACATGATCTGCACGGCGGAAAAAGACCCAGCACTTTTCGACCGCCCGAACCATCTCCGCATATCGCGCTCAACGTTTGAGCTCCAAGAGGAAACGCGTGGCCTCCGGCTCGTCCGGCTGGATGCGGAGGACCTCGGCGAAATCCTCCGCCGCGCCGGCGACATCTCCCTTCTTCATCCTCCCCAGCCCGCGGGCGAGATAGGCGGGGTAGAGGTCGCGGTCGAGGATGAGGGCACGGTCCCAGCTGTCCACGGCATCCGGCCAGGCGTTGAGGAGGGCATAGCAGACGCCCCTCTCGTAGTAGGCCTCCGCCCAGCCCGGCTTCATCCTGATCACCTGGTTGAAATCGCGGATGGCGCGGTTGTAGAGGGGGTTCTCGCCGGGGTTGAGCTTTCGGCGCAGAGCCTTCCCCCGCAGCATGTAGGCCTCGGGAAAATCGGGGCGCAGCTTAATAAGGCTCGAGAGGTCCCTTATCGCCAGGCCGTAATGTCCGTAATCGAACCACAGCCTCCCGCGGCGGAAGAGGTCCCCCTCGTCGGTGGGATTCTTTTCCAGGTTCTCCGTCAGCTCCCTCAGCAGCAGTTCGTCGCCGCGGTCCGGGGATGCCGGTCCCTGGCCTTCCTCCCCCTCCAGGAGGTCCGCCACCATCTCCGCCACCCTCCGCGAGCGCACCAGCCCCATATGGGTGGTCGGCCACCTCGCGCGCACGTTCAGGGCTCCCTCCAGCCGGCAGCTCGACCAGGGCACAACCGCCAGGTCGATGGGGGTATAGATGGATACGTAGCGCCGCCCTCCCTCCTCGCCCGGCGCGGCCCGGTATCCCTCTTCCAGGACCCGCAGGAAGGAGCTCGAGGGCACCGCCTCCCGGGCCGCGGCGAAAACCACGAAGGGATAGAAGGAATACGAGCCGTGATTGGGGGTGCCCAGCATCACCAGCCGGTCAAGGTATTCCAGGGCACCTAGCTGCTCCACCGCGTAGCGGGCCGCGAGACCTCCCGTGCCCTGCCCCACGACGGAGAGCTTGCGCGCCCCCAGTAGCAGCCTCATCTCCCGCATCCTGTCGTGCAGCGCCCGGGCATAGCGTCGCAGGTCCCCCGTGCCGCAGCGCGGAGGGCGCAGGGCATAGACCTCGAAATCGAGGGACCGCAGGCGCCGGCGCAAGGTGGCGGTGAGCGCGTTGAGGCGCAGAAAGCCCGGGAGGAAGAGCACGGGGCTGCGGCTCCTCCTCGCCACCTCGAGCCTTTCCGGGAGCCGCCCGCCGGAAGGCTCCCTGCTCCGGCGCTCCATCAGGGTCTCCTCCATGCCGGAAGCTCCTTATCCAGACTCTCCGCGCTGCCGTCCCGTCATCGCCCTACCGCTTACGCCGCTACTTCTCAGCTCCTTCTCCACCCGGCGCAGGCCCTGGACGGAGGTCGGATCCAGGGGCCGGGGCCCGGGTGGCGGGGATCGGTCCCCTCCTCCCGCGGAAAGGCGATGCGGCAAGAGTTCCGCACCAGGACCCCCGGCGACGACCTCCACGGGCTCCGCCACGGCGCCGGTTATCTTTCCGGGGAAGGTTTCGGGGAAAGGGCGGCGACTTCCTCCGTCACCACGGCATGATCGTTTAGCTCGTCACCCCCATGGCACTCCTTCACCCCCGCCCGCACGCGCCGCGCAGGCGCCCGATCTTCCACCTCGTCTCCCCGCATGCGTCCGCCGGACGGCAACGGCGAGTTCCCCCAGACATGCCTTTTTCACGCGGGTCGAGTCGTTCTCCCGCCCCCGACTTCCGGCGGCGACCCTGCTTCATCCCCTGGGGATGATGGGGGTGATGCGCGCCGTGGTGCGGTGCAGGCGCGCCTGTATCAGCAGGCCCAGCGACTCCAGCGCCGGCAGGGGCACCATCCGCAACGGGTTGACGCCCATGAGCGGCGTCAGGGCGCCGAGGACGTCTCGCAGGTTGTTGCAGCCGCGGGCCGCGCACACCGCTCTCCTCCCCAGCCTGTGCGCCAGCTCCGGATAGACCTCCTGGAACGCGCAGTCTCCCACCACCAACACCTTACCGCCCAGGGACGCCAGTTCCTCCCGATCTATGCCCTTGCCCATGACGATGCTGAAGCCACCTTGCCCATCATGATCCACGTAGAGGTACTGCAGCACCATGCGGGTGTTGAGGCTGCACCCCTCGGGGCAACACCGCTCCTTCCCCTCCACGATGTGCACGTCCGGAGGATAGACGTCGAGGAGCTCGCTGGTATAGCGGCGCCTGAAGGGGTCGCGCTCGCCGATCACCTCGATCTCGCCCAGGTCGATGGTTCCAAGACCTCTCTCCGCCGCAAGCCTGAGGTGCTCCACCTCCCGGGGGTCGATGCCCAGGATGTCGCAACCGACCGCGTCCACGGCCAGGGTGTCGTCCCCGCCGATAAGGACCCCCAGGCGCTCGGCGCATCTGTCCACCAGGCCCTCCGGGTGGTCATGGCCGTGATTCATGGCATAGATGCCCTCGATGAGGGTGAAATCCGGCCGGATCAGGTCATAGATGTCGGCGAACTTGCGGTGCAGATTGTAGTTGTGGTCCCTGATGCGGTCGCCCTGCATGATCAGCCCGAACTGGTTTTTCACCCCCAGGGTGACGGTGGCCATGGAATGGGTCTTGAGTTTGGGGATGCTCAGGTAGAGGTTGTCCCCGCGGTTATCCATGAGCCTCTCCTTCACCCACCGCGACACGTGCACGCCGTATCCGAGGGTGGGTAGGGTCACCTCCACCTGCCTGCCCTCGTCCAAGTAAAGAGGCTTGGCGCCCGCTTCCCGGGCCGCCCTCTCCAGCCCCGTGACGCGGAACACCAGGCGGGTGAAGGCCGCCTGGGTGCAGTTCTCCATCACGTACACCTCGCGGGCCCCCGCCGCCCTGAACAGCCGCGCGGCGGCAGAGACCACCGCGGGGTGTGTATAGCTGTGGGACTTGTAATCGACGGCGTTGACCTTGATGAAGACGCCCTTCCTTCCCCCCAGCACCTCCTTCACGCCGCCGAAGGGCTCGAACGCCCGCCCCACCGCGTCCTCGACGTCGTCGCCGACCGCGATCACGGCCACCCTGCTCATCTTTTCTCCTTTACTCTCCACCCCGCGACCGCTGACTGCACGCGTTCTTTTGCCGGACCGCCATGTACGCTACCGTGCATCGTGAGTCCTGCTCCGCTCAGATCCTGCCTTCACCGGCATCACCCCCCGCCCGCGCTGCGGCACGCGCATGCGCCCTGGACCAAAACCCTGCCCGCACCACGAGACCTCTTTCCGGTCCGGCCTGCCCGGTCGGTGAAGCGGCTGCCGGAAGCGCCCCTATTCCCGGTAGGCGACGGCGGAGAGCTCCAACCGGAATCCCCCCAGGAGAGACACCCCCACGGCTGAACGAGATGGATAGGGCGGGCGGAAGAACTCCTCGTAGACCTCGTTGAACGCGAAGAGGTCCTCGATATCCGCCAGGTAGACGTTCACGGCGAGCACCCTGTCCAGCCCGCTGCCGGCCTCCTCCAGGAGGCGTTTCAGGTTCCGCAGCACCACCAGGGCCTCCTCGCGCACATCCCCGGCCACCTCCCTGCCGTCCGGGTTCACCGCCAGCAGGCCTGAGACGAATACCAGCCTTTCCCAGACAACGGCCGGGGAATACGGGCCCTTGGGCACGGGGATGCCCTCTCCCTCCACGACCTGAAACCCATCCGCCATCCAGCTCACCCCCTCGTCTCAAAGAGTATATCACGGGGCCGCTTCAGGGCACCCCACGCCTCAATCGGCATCCGGAGTCGGAGATGTCCCATGTCCGGGGCTGACCCTGATGACGGGGCGGTAGCGGGCCGCGGCGCGTGACCCCGAGCGGTAGGTGCGCGAGATGATGAGGTAGGAGAGGGCGAGGGAGGAAAAGCCGCAGACAAGGGAGATCGGGACGGCGAGCCTTCCCCCCAGGACGAAGTGGCTCAGCAGTGCCCCCAGCGCCAGGCCGGCGAGGAAGAACAGCAGCGGTATCCCGTAGAGTACGTATGCGGCGCGTATGGATGTGTTCACGGGGATATCCACCGTCACCCTCTCGCCCGGCTTCGCACCCGCGAGATTCAGCGCGTCCACCAGCATGCTGTCCTCGTCCAGCTTCACGCAGCAGGAACCGCAGCCCTCGCACAGCCGGCTCCGCCGCATCAACACCTTCGCCTCCTCCCCCCGTACCGAGACCACCACGCCCTCCTCGGCCCGCGGACGCGTGGCGGCACGGTAGGCGAAGTGCTGTGAGAGATCGGCGGGCGCCTGCCTCGCCTCGAACTCATCCTCCATCGACACCGGCCTCCTCACTCCGACTAGCGCGGCGCGCGTTCTGCAAGACAGCCCGCCGCCTGCCTTTTCGCCCTCATCCCCTGGCGCGCGAGATATACTTTTCGGGATCCCTGTCGAACTCCTCCTTGCACGCCAGGCTGCAGAAGTAGATGGTCTTGCCGTCGTATTCGGACGTCGCGGCGGCCTTCTTCCTGTCGATCTTCATCCCACATACCGGGTCCGTCGTCTTGCCGAACATCTCCTCTCCTCCTTCCGATTCGCTACGGTCCGCGGCGTCCGGGATCCCGCGGCCGCCTTTTTCCCCAGCCCGGCCCGCCCAGCTCTCGCGAAAGCGGCGCAGGCGCAGCGAGTTGCTGACCACGGACACGGAGCTGAAGGCCATGGCCGCGGCCGCGTATATGGGGTTGAGCAAAAGCCCCCAGACCGGGTAGAACACCCCCGCGGCCAGGGGGATGCCGATGACGTTATAGAAGAACGCCCAGAAGAGATTCTGCTTGATGGTGCGCAGGGTAGCGCGGGAAAGCGCGATGGCCGTGGCCACTTTGCGCAGGTCCTCGGAAATGAGGGTGATGTCGGAGGTCTCGAGGGCCACGTCGGTGCCGCTGCCGATGGCGATGCCGATGTCCGCCCGCGCCAGCGCCGGCGCGTCGTTGATGCCGTCCCCCACCATCGCCACCACCTTGCCCTCGGACTGGATGCGCACGATCTCCTCCGCCTTGTCCGCGGGCAGCACCTCCGCCAGCACGCGCTCTATGCCTATCTCTCCGGCCACGGCCTCCGCCGTGGAGCGCCGGTCGCCGCTGATCATGGCCACCTCCACCCCCATGCCGCGCAGCGCCCTAACCGCCTCCGCCGCCATGGGCTTCACGGTGTCCGCCACCGCGATCAATCCCCTCAACTCGCCGCCGGCGGCCACGTAGACCACCGTCTTGCCCTCCCTCGCCAGCTCCTCGGCGCGCGGCTCCAGCGCCCGCGTGGAAGCGCCACCCTCGGCCACGAAGGCGGCGGTCCCCAGCCTCACCTCCATCTCTCCCATCCGTGCGGTGACCCCCTTGCCTGGAATAGCCTGGAATTCCGCGGTCTCTCCGGGCTCCAGTCCCCTCGCCCGCGCTTCCTCCACCACCGCCTCCGCCAGCGGGTGCTCGCTGCCCCTCTCCACCGCCGCGGCCAGCGCCAGCAGCTCCTCCTCCCCGCTTCCGAACGCGGGGATCACCTCCGTCACCGACGGCCTTCCCCAGGTCAGGGTGCCGGTCTTGTCGAAGACCACCACGTCGAGCTTGCCCGCCCGCTCCAGCACCTCGCCGCCCTTGATGAGTATCCCCAGCTCCGCGCCCTTGCCCGTACCGACCATGATGGCGGTCGGCGTGGCGAGGCCCAGGGCGCAGGGGCAGGCGATCACCAGCACGGCCACGAAGTTGAGCAGGGCGAAATTGAAGGAGGGCTCCGGCCCGGCGAGGAGCCATACCAGGAGGGTGACGGCGGCGATGATCATCACCGCGGGCACGAACACCGAGGCCACCTTGTCCGCCAGGCGCTGGATGGGGGCCTTACTCCCCTGGGCCTCCTCCACCATGCGTATTATCTGGGCCAGCACGGTGTCCTTCCCCACCCGGGTCGCCCGGAAGATAAAATAGCCCGTCCCGTTCACCGTGGCTCCCGTGACCTCGTCGCCGGGATTCTTCTCCACCGGTAGGGGCTCTCCCGTGAGCATGGATTCGTCCACGGCGCTCCGCCCCTCGGTGACCACGCCGTCCACGGGGATCTTCTCGCCGGGCCTCACCACCACCAGATCCCCCACCCTAACCTCCTCCACGGACACGCTGACCTCTTCGCCGTCGCGCAGCACCCGCGCCTCCGGTGCTTGGAGGTCCATGAGCCGGCGGATGGCCTCCGAGGTACGCCCCTTGGCCTTCGCTTCCAGGAAGCGCCCCAGCAGGATGAGGGCGATGATGGTGGCGGAGGCATCGTAATAAACCGCCAGCTTCAACCCCGTCCCACTGATGAAGGAGGGGAAAAAGGTCGCCACCACGCTGTAGAGGTAGGCCGCGGTGGTGCCCACGGCGATGAGGGTGTTCATGTCCGCGGTGCGGTGACGGGCTGCCCCGAGGGCCGCGCGGTAGAAGGTGAGGCCGGGCCAGAACTGCACCGGCGTGGCGAGGGCGAAGAGGATGGTGAACAGGGTGCGTTCGGGGATATCCTTCAGGCCCGGCAGGTGCATCCCCACCATGGAGAGGAACGTGATCGCCGCCGCGGAGGCGAGGCTGTAGATGAGCTTGATCCTGAGGATACGGGTCTCGCGCTCGCGGCGCCGGCGCTCGCGGTCCAGCGCCTCCTCCCCCTCCTCCGAGGCCACGAGGCGGTATCCCGCGGCCTCCACGGCTCGCGCCATGGACCTGAAGTCCGTTCTTCCGGGATCGTAGGTCACGCTGGCGCGCTCCGTGGCCAGGTTCACGTCCGCGGACAGCACGCCCTCCACGCCGGAGAGAGCTTTCTCCACCCTAGCCACGCAGGAGGCGCAGGTCATGCCCTCCACCGCGTACACCGCTTTCTCCAGCCCCGCGCGGTAACCGAGGTCCTCGATGGCGGAGACCATCTCCTCCACCGCCGCGGACCCGGGATCGAACACCACCGCGGCCTTCTCCGTGGCCAGGTTGACGTCCGCCTCCTTCACCCCCGGGAGGCCTCGCAGGGCGGTCTCCACCCTGCCGGCGCAGGTGGCGCAGGTCATCCCGCCCACGTTGATGACCACCCGGGCCGGCTTGGCCTCACCGTCCGCTTTTTCGAGATCCGCGCCCGCACCTTCCGCGCCGCGGGCCGACTCCTCTCCATCGCCGCCGTTCACGCCGTTCATGTCCGTCATCCCCCTCATTCACCCGTCCGCCATGGCCCTCTCTGCCCTACGAGCGGCGCCTGCTCTCCCGTGCCGGGCGCCTGCCGGACGGATGTCGTTACTCCATATCATCCATCATTCCCGCGGAGGACGAAACTTATCCTCCATATATTTCCTTTAATTATGGTGTACCCTCCGCTGCACAACGGCCATGAGCGAGCTCATGCGTCGCGGGAGCCCCGGTGGAAGGGGGTAAGGGTGAAACGGAGCCGATTCGAGTAAAATGCCCCTATGGGCGAGGAAGGACTCGAGCCGGCCATGGCGCAGCAGGGAAAAAAGCCCCCCGGGCGCTCCAAGCTGAAAAGGGGACTGCTGGTCGCCGTATCCCTTTCCGCCGCCACCCTCATCCTCATCTCCCTGGTTACCCTGGACCGAGCGACTCTGAGCGCCCTGTCCAACCTCTCCCCCGGTTTCCTGATGCTCGCCGCCGCCCTCTCCCTGGGGCGCTGGCTCTGGGCGGTGACGCGCATGCGCCTGCTCATCCGCTGCATGGGGGGGCATGTGCGCCTGCCCGAGATAGCCAAGACCGTATACGCGGGCTACTTCACCGGCCTCATCACCCCCTGGCGGGCGGGTGGGGTGACGGGGGAGATGGCCTTCCTCTACGCCTACGGGCTGGGGGCCGGCGAGGGAGTCGCGGTGGTCTCCTTCGGCGCCTGCATCTCCACCGCCCTGCTCATGCTCTTCTTCCCCTTCGCCATCCTCATCGCGCGCAGGTATATCGCCCTATCCATGTCCATCCAAGGGGTGCTCTTCTCCGCCCTGGCCGTGGGGCTGCTCTACCTGGCCCTGGTGCTCTGGGCCATCCTCCGTCCCCACAGCGCGGTGGGCGACACCCTCCTCCGGCATTCCCCGGGCTTTCTACGCAGGCGCCTGTGGTATCAGCGCTTCCTCGAGAGGCTGGGCGAGGAGATCCGAGCCTTCGCGACCTGCCTGAACCGCCTGGCGCGCATCGGACGCGCCCGGCTGCTGGCCGTCACCCTCCTCACCTGCCTCTACTGGTTCACCGGCTTCCTCGCCGTTCCCGTCGCCGTGGTGGGCCTGGGCTACGGCGACTTTTTCTGGCGCGCCGTGGTGGCGCAGCTGGTGGTGCACATCCTCATGCCCTTCGTTCCCACCCCGGGGGGAAGCGGCTTCGGGGAGGTGGGATTCCTCTACGTATACAAGGGCGTGCTGCCCGACCTGGGAGCGGCGGGCCTGCTCACCCTCATCTGGCGCTTTATAGATTTCTACCTCGGCCTCCTGGTGGGCGGCACCGCCTTCATCCTCATCATGCGAGACATAAGGAAGCGGGACCGCGGGTGAACGGAATCTTGTTTCGGGGCATGATTCTGGAACCCGAGGAACAAAGCTGCGATCCCGATATGCGAGCCGGTGGGGGCGGGCGCAGACCGGCGGCAAAATGACGTGCCCGTGTTCCAGCAGGTGGAGCGCTCGGCCGCCACTGGGTAGGAGCTTTTTTGCCACCGCGTTTGCTGACCGGGTCCGGTCCCTCCGGCGTTCATCGTACAACACCTGTACGCACCTAAATCCAAGGAAGTGCTTTCTACCTCCCCCCAACGGTAGCGATAGGCTATGGCCGATCTGGATGGAGCTCTTCTATCAGGATGGAGTTCTTCTATAATCATACCTGGTAGAAGATCCCGGGGTATCACGAATCCCCGCAACGCGAAGGGAGAGACGATGTTCGGACCGCAAGACCTCACGGTGATCATCGGCGAGAGGATCAACCCCACGGGAAGGCCGAAACTCGCGGAGGAGCTGCGGGAGGGGAAGTTCGACCTGGCCCTGGATGACGCGGCGGCCCAGGCCGAGGCAGGCGCCGATTACATCGACGTCAACACAGGCGCACCGGGTGTGGACGAGGCCGCCCTCCTTCCCCGCCTGGTGGAGGCGGTAGCGGAGAGGACCGGGCTTCCGGTCTGCGTGGACTCCGCCGATCCCTCCGCCCTGGCCGCGGCCCTGGAGGCCTACGCCGTCCCCGAGGCCTTGGTCAACTCGGTCACCGCCGACGACGAGAGCATGAACGCCGTGCTGCCCCTGGTTGCTGAGGCGGGCTGCTACGTCATCGCCATGACCAAAGACAGGGAGGGCATACCTCCCACCCCGGAAGGGCGCCTGGAGAAGGCAGGGAAGATCGTGGAGCGCGCGGCATCCCTCGGGATACCCGCCGAACGCGTGCTCGTGGACTGCCTGACCATCCCCGCCGCCACCGACGGCGAGGCCGCCGCGGTGACCCTGGCATCCATATCCCTCATCCGCGCGGAGCTGGGATGCCCAGTGGTCCTGGGCGCCTCCAACATCAGTTTCGGGATGCCCGAAAGGCCGGCCATCAACGCCGCCTTCCTCTGTCTGGCCATAAAGGCGGGGCTCAACGCCGCCATCGTGAACCCCCTTGAACCGGGTCTGGTGCTCGCGTTGCGCGCGGCGGATTTCCTGCTGGGGAAGGACCGCATGGGGCGAGCCTACCTCAAGTATTACCGGGCCCACCGCTGAGAGACCGGGGTGGCGCATGGCGAGTGGGGAATACCGCATCACCGTCGATCCCCTGGGGAGGGTGGTGGACTGCCGCGAAGGACAGACCCTTCTGGAGGCCCTGCGCGAGGCCGGCATAGGGCTGGAAAGCGTATGCGGGGGACAAGGAAGGTGCGGTAAGTGCCGGGTGCGCGTGCTGGCAGGGGACGCGGGAGAGCCCGCCGACGATGAACGTTCCCTTCTTCCCGGAGGATGGAGGGAGAAGGGCCTGCGCCTGGCCTGCCGGGTCATTCCCCGGCAGGACCTCACCGTCTACCTGCCGGCCTCCACCCTTACGGCTTCCGGCCGCCTGCAGCTCGAGAGCGCCCTTCGCCCCGGGGAGCGCGACCCGGCCGTGCAGGCCTACGACGTAGAGGTGGAGCTGCCGAGCCAGCCCGGAGACGCGGGCTCGGATCTCCTGCGGCTGCGCGCGTCCCTGCTGCGCGTGGCGCCGAAGGCCGAGCCCGAGAACATAGATATCGAGGCCCTGCGGGCGCTGCCCCGGATGCTGCGCGAGGAGGGGGGCGCGGTGCGGGCGTTGCTGCGCGGGCGGACCGTCCTGGGAATCATCCCCAGGAAACGCTCCCCGCTGGGGGCGGCCGTGGACCTGGGCAGCACCAAGATAGCCCTTTTTCTCTACGATCTCGAGAGCGGGGAGATGCTCTCCGCCCGCGGCATGCTCAACCCCCAGATACCCTACGGCGAGGACGTGGTGACGCGTATCCAGTACGCATCGCAGGGAGGCGCCCGGCGCCTGCGCGAGCTGGTGGTGGAGGGTATCGGCCGCGAGCTCGACGGGATGGCCGCCGGCGCCGCCCGCACCCGGGACGGCATCTTCGAGATGGTGGTGGTGGGGAACACCGCCATGCACCACCTCTTTACGGGCCTGCCGGTGGAGCAGCTCGGAAAGAGCCCCTACCTCCCGGCCACCGACCTCCCCCTGGAGGTGACGGCCCGCGACCTGGGGCTTGCGCTCAATCCCTCCGCAGTGGTGTACCTGCCCCCTCCCGTCGCGGGCTACGTGGGCTCGGACCACCTTGCGGCGCTTTCCGCCGCCCGCCTCGAGGAGAGAAAGGGGCCGTCTCTCCTGCTGGACATCGGCACCAACACCGAGGTGGCCTTGCAGGTCGAGGGCCGCATAAGGTGCTGCTCCTGCGCCTCGGGGCCCGCCTTCGAGGGAGGGGGGCTGAGCTGCGGCATGAGGGCGGGCGAAGGCGCGGTGGAAGCCGTTTCCATCGATCCCCGCACGGGCGAGCCGGAACTGAAGGTCATCGGGGAGGGGCCTCCCGCGGGCATATGCGGGTCGGGGGTCCTCTCCATGCTGGCCGAACTGGTGCGGACGGGAACGGTGGACGAAGGTGGCAGGCTGGCGGAGAAAAGTCACGGGGTGACGCGCCGCGACGGAGGGCTTTCCTTCACGCTATCGCCGGGAGGGGAGGAGCGTGAACCGCTGGCGGTCACCCAGGGCGACATCCGCGAGATCCAGAAGGCCAAGGGGGCCATGCGCGCGGGCATAGACGCCCTGCTGGCCGAGGCGGGGCTGGCGCCGGGCGACCTGCGGGAGGTGATCCTGGCCGGCGCCTTCGGCACCTACATCGATCCCCAGGATGCCCTGGACATCGCCCTCCTTCCGCCCGTGCCGCTGGAGGCGGTGGTGCAGGTGGGCAACGCCGCCGGCGCGGGAGCGCGCTCCATGCTCCTAGCGAGCGGAGCGCGCCGCGAGGCGGAGGCGATGGCGGAGCGTATCGAATATCTCGAGCTCTCCGCTTACCCGCGCCTGGGACCCCTCTTCGCCGCGGGCATGTTCCTCACGGAAGAGGCGGTGGCCGAGGCCAAGCGGCGGTTCCGTCTTGCCTGAGGCTTATTCATCTGAAAGGTTGACGTCCGCGGGCAGCCGGCGTCTCCGCGTGGTTATGTGGTTCTCGTGGAATCTATCGTTGCCGGCAGGAACTGCCGCTGGTCACGAGAACGCCGATCCCGAAAGGTCTCGGTGCAGGCTTCTACGCCTCGCGTATAGACGGCACTGGATGCCGGTCCTCCTACGCGGCGGCAGCCCCTCCGGCCTCGGCATTGATGAACCACCGGCACGCCCGGTCTCCTGGGGCCCGCGCGCGCGGCTTACCCCCGGCGAACATGGATCATATTCTCATAAAGATACTTACCGGTAACGCGGTTCCGCCAACGAAACCTGTCCTGGCTGGTCCAAGAGGGCGCGGGGGCGACGCGCCGGTCCTGCGGGTATTCAGGAGGCGAGACGGATGGTGCTGCTCGAGTTCCTCAAGATGGGGGCGGCCTCCGCCCTGGACATGGTGGGACACGCGGGCGGGACGCTGAAGGACCTCCTCTTCTCCCCGCGCTACGACCTCGGCCGTCCGTGGTGGAGGAGGCCCGGGCTGGGGACCATGTACCAGATCGAATGCCGACCGGGCACTGACTGGGGCCGCGATTACCGGGGGTACAACCGCTCCATGACCGGGCCTGACGGGCGGCTGCTCTTAGACGGGCTTTTATGCAAGAGGAGGAATGGGTGGAGCTGAGCGAGAGGGCCTGCGCCGATCACCACGCGATAAAGATAAAGCGGCACGACGGCATCTGCTACTTCGACACCGCCCTCGCCGCATGCTCGTGATCCTGGGCGAGTGGTACGGGCCGAGGAAGCGCCTGTTCACGCAATCGGTGCCCGCCCGCTGCCGGCGCAGGGAGCCGCCCGGGGTCGCGGTGAGCCCGGCGGGCTTCAGGGCCATCGCGTGCGAGCACGGCGGCGACCTGCTCCTGCACCTGGTGAACATGCGCGGCTCCAGCGGTCCCGTGGAGGTGGAGCTCGAGGGCGGGATGTGGAAAGGCCCGCGCTCCGCCTCGCTCGAGCCGCAGGGCACGGGGGTCGAGATAAACCGGGGTCCGGGCCCGATGGGCCTGGGGATGCCCTCCGAGCTCGTCGACCGGATAGACGCCGTCGTCAGGCTGCGGCGTTGAGGAAAGAGAGCGCTAAGGACTGGCGCGCCGGGCCCAAGAAAGACCTTTTGCGCCTGCCGGAGAAGAACCACGAGTTCTTCTCCAGGCTGCAGAGGGACTTCGGGGAGAGGATCTTTTTCTTCTTCTCCTTCGTGGGCGGCATCTTCGGATACACGTTGGGCGTGCTGGGGTGGGCAACATGGATATTACCCAAGTGCCGGTCGATGCGGACCGCGAGGAGGGCTTCGAGGCGGTCAGGCGGTCGATAGCCGCGGCGGGCCGGGGAGGAGGCTACGTCATCGCCCCCACCAACTCCCACCCGCACGTCTCCGTGGAGCGGCTGCGGTGGCTGGTGTAGGCGGTGGAGGCGTACGGGAAATATCCACTGGGCTGACGGCGCCCATTCCTCTCCCCGGCCGTGAGGGTCATGGCCGTCCGGAGTCCGCGTCCCGGTCCCTCCCGCCCTTCCTTCACCGGATCCCGAGCGGCGGAAAGCCCCGGTCGCGTTATGGCATCTCCTGCCAGGTCTTGCCGCCCTTGCGCCAGGTGATGCGGGGCAGCTCGCGCTTGACCATGGAGTCGGCCTTCACGCGCGGATAGCCCAGGACGATGGCCGTGACCGGCACATAGGGCCACTTTATCCCCAGGTAACGCTTCAGGTGGGGCAGCATCTTGGCCCCCACGGCGGCGAAGCTCATCCAACAGGTGACCAGCCCCAGGGAATGCGCCGCCAGGACCATGTTCTGACCGCATATGCCGATGTCCACGTACATGTTGTTGATGCCTCTTTTGTCCCCCAGCAGATATATGAGGCAGGGAGCTCCCAAGAAGACGTCCTTGGGCTTGAGGATGGCCGTCCCGCCGGTCATGGCCCGCTGGTCCATGAGAGGAGGCAGCAGAGCCGAGGTAAAGGAAAGCAAACTCCTCACCAACGGATTCTTTTTCCCGGAGAAATAGAACCGGGTGAGGTTACGGTACAGGGGGTCCATCATGTCCGCGATCCTGTCCATCTCCTCGCGGTCGTTGACCACGATGAAGCTCCAGGGCTGGCAGTTTCCGTGGGAGGGGGCGAAGCGGCCCGCCTCGATAACCCGTCGCACCAGCTCGTCGGGTACCGGCTTCTTGGAGAATACGCGGTTGCTGCGGCGCCTTAAGATGACCTCCTCCACCGGGGTGAGGCCCTCTATCCCCTCCACCTCCGGTATCTTGGGGTACCCGTCGTCGGGATGCAGGAGCATGGTCTTGAAGAGGCCTTTCTCCACCTCGTAGAAGCCCTGCATCTGGATGGCGTCCTTCTCGCAGTGGGCCATGCATGCGGAGCAGGACATGCACACCACGCCCTCGATGAACCTGACCTTACCCCCAGCCACCTCCAGGCAGGCGCAGGGGCATGCCTGCACGCAGTTCCCACAGCCCGTGCACTTCTCCTCGTCCACCACGATCTTCGAGTTGGACCACACCTCCGGGTGGGAAGGCAGATAGGTGTAGGAATACTTATCCAGAGCCAATCTCCTCGACCTCCTTTTTCCAGTGGATCCCCGCTTGAGGACCTCGCATTCCTTGCAGGCGCCTACCTCGCCACGCCCCGCTCACCGCCGCCCGCACCGCGCCCCTCCGCGATGAGGCCGGCTCTTTTCCCGCGGGCTCAGGAGCCCGACTCCGCCATGTCCAGGAGGCGCAGCAGCTGCTCCTCCTCGGGGCGGGGGAACATCTGGCAGTACTTGGCATCCCGCATCAGGCGCTCCATGCCATAATCCCGCATGTATCCGTATCCGCCGTGGATCTGCACCCCGTCCATGGCCGCCTGGCAGGCGTTGGCCCCCGCCCTCCTCCAGGCGATGATGGCCGGGGCCAGGTCCTCCACCCCGCTGGCGCGGCGGATGAGCGCGCGCCCCTCCTCCATGGCGCAGAGCATGCGGGCCAGCATGAGGCGCATGGCCTGGTGCTCGATGATCAGCTTCCCCGCCTGGTAGCGCTGGCGCGCGTAGTCGTAGGCCTTTTGGAAGGCCTTGCGCACGATGCCGTTGGCCACCGCCGCCAGTCCCAGGTAGAGGGTCCTCTCGGTGGCCGCCAGCGCCTCCCTCTCCGACCCGTCCAACACGAAATGAGGCTCGGCGCCCTTCATCTCCAGGGTGGCGAACTCGCTCACCCGCCAGCCCAGGGGATAGGGGTCGATGCGGGTCTCCACGCCGCTCGCGCCGACGCGCACGTAGGCCGCCTTCCTTGCCTCCCCGGAGCCTGCGAAGAGCAGCACCGGGGCGCCCTCCATGACGTTGAAGACGAAGGGGGCACTGCCGCTCACCTTCCCCTCCTCCAGGACGGTCTCCCCGGCGGTGGCTGCGGTGCACAGGGGACGTCCCCTGGTGAACTCCTCCACCAGGTCCTTGCGGTCGGAGTAGACGAGGGGAACCAGGGCGGCGTTGTGGAAGAGGAGGGCAGCGGCGAACCCCGCGCTCTCCACGGCGCTTTCCTCCAGGGCCACGCAGAGGGAGTAGAGGTCCACGCCCTCTCCCCCCAGCTGCTCGGGCACCAGGGCAGCCAGCATGCCCATCTCCCCGGCCTTTTCCACTGCCTTCCACAGGAGCGGAGAGTCCACGGTGTTCTCGAGGTCATCGGCCACGGGGGCCAGCTCGGATACGGCGAAGTTCAGGGCGTTGCTGCGCAGCACCGTGTACTGTTTGGACTCCCTGGCCCAGGGCACTCCGATCATGCCATCACCCCCTTCTTCAGCGGGCGGGGGACTTCCACCCGCAGGGTCTCCTCGAACCGGATGTTGTTCACCACCAGCCGGTTGAGCTGGTTGGTGCCCTCGTAGATCTGGGTGAGCTTGGCATCCCGGTAGCACTTCTCCACCCAGCGGCGCTCCTCGGAATCCTCCGGCCCCATGAGGCTCAAGGCCCGGGAGCAGAGCTCCATGGCGTTGTCCGCGCAGGAGAACTTGGCCAGGGAGGCCGTCTCCAGCAGCTGGGTCATGTCCTCGTCCTTCAGGTAATAGCGCAGTATGGCGTTGATCATGGCCTTCCCATAGTAGGAGTTGAGGAAGTTGCGCATGAGAGGCATGGTCCTGAGGGAGGAAGGCAGTCCGAGGGTGAGGTTCATGATCGGGTTGTCCAAGGCCTTGCTGAAGATGCCGTCCCCCAGCATGGCATTGCTCATGTACAGACCGCGGTTCTCCTGGATCATGCCCCACATGTCCGCCAGGGCCAGGCGGATACGGTCCTCATCGATGGGGCGCTTCCCGTTGCGCTTGGTCTTCGCCCAGGCCAGGAAGTGCTGGAAGGCTCCCCGGGCGATGCCGGTGGCGATGGACCCCACCGGACCGCGCGATGCGGCCATGATCATGAGGATGCCGTTGCCCATGCCGTCCCCCTCGTAGCCCAGTACGTGGGAGTCGGGGACGAAGACCTCCTCGAAGAGGAGTTCCGCGGCATGGGAGGCGCGCTGACCCATCTTGAGCTCCACGCGCGGTGTGGAAAATCCTTCCATGTCCCTCTCCACTAGGAAGGTGGTCCAGGTCTGCAGGGGACGGCTGCGGTCCAGGGCGGCGCAGACGGTGAAGTACTTGGCCTCGCTGCCGTCGGAGATGAAGCATTTCCGCCCGTTGAGCACGTAGCCGCCCTTGACCTTCTTGGCCTCCAGGGAGAGCTTGGCCTTCTCCAGGTATTCCGGCTCCTCCACGTCCGTCCCCGCCGAGGGCTCGGTGATGGCGTAGGCCATGGTCACCGGCTGTTCCCTGAGCTCCCCCTCCACGATCTCCTTTAGCACCGTGTCCCAGTGGGCCATGGCCCCCGAGGTGACCAGCGGGGCCACCCCCAGGCTGTGGGCCCCCACGGCCAGGGCGATCCCCGAACACCCGGAGCACAGCTCGTCCATGAGCAGGGAGGTGTTGGTGACCATGAACTCCCCGGCTATGCCTCCCAGCTGTCTGGGGATGAACAGGGAGAGGAAGCGGTACCTGCAGGCCCGGCGCATGATCTCCCAGTCGAAGTACTCCGGCTCCCTCTCCATGCGCATGTCCAGCTCCAGGGCCCTCGGCACGGCGAAGGTGCGGTTGAACTCCTCCGCCTTCTCGATGAGGCCGATGGTCTCGCGTATCCCCTTCTTCCGTCCGCTCTCCCAGAGCATGCGCAGGATGGGAAAGTCGCGGAAAAGCCTCCTGCCCGTCTCGCTCAGTTCCTGACCGATCATCATACCCCCTTCCTCACGGGTTCCCCCTTCCGAAACCGAATACGGCTGCCCCGAATTCCGATCGGGGCCGCTCTTTCCCGGCCGTCCACATCTACCGGCAGTGCCGGCGCCTTCCTCCCTCCCGCCGCACCCCGCCGGGCCAGCGGAACCTGTCCGGGAACGCGCGACCGCGCCGGCGGCACCCGCGCGCTCTCCTATCTTCTCAGACCTGGAAATCCTCCAGGCGATAGACGTTCTCCGCCTCCGGGGAGAATTGGTCCCGGAGCACGCGGTCGAGGTACTTCTCCGAGGCGCTCTTAGGGATCTCCTCCACCACCTGGATGTAGGAGGGGATGGCGTTGCGCTCCAGCCCCTTCACGGCCTGGCGGAAGATCTCCTCGGGGTCGATGGTCCTCCCCTCGAAGGGCGCCACCGCCGCCACCAGGTCGCTCTCTCCCGGCGCGCCGGAGGCGGCGGGGATGCCGTACACGCACACCTCGGAGACGTCGGGATGCTCTCCGATGACCTTCTCCACATAGGAGGGGATGATGAACTCGCCCGCCCGGCGCAGCCCTCCTCCCTCCTTGCGGTAATCGAAGAACAGCCAGCCCTCCTCGTCGCGGTGCACCATGTCGCCGGTACGCAACCAGCCCCCCCGCGTCTTCTCCTCCGAGTCCTTGGGGCGGCCGTAGTACTCCACCTCGGGCTTCTGGGTCACGGCGCGCATGAGCAGCTCCCCGGTGACGAAGGGCGGCACCTCGTTGTCGTTCTCGTCCACGATCTTGTACTCCATGAGCCCCTCGATGGGCTTCCCGAAGGAGCCGATGGGTCCCTGGCCGATGGGCTTGTAGGCGAACCCGCCCTCCACCGCCCCGTACCACTCCAAGATCTTGACGTTGAACCTCTTCTCGAAGGCCTCCCAGATGGCGATGGGCGTCCCCGCGGAGATGACCACCTCCACCGGGTTGTCGGCGTCGTCGGGACGCGGCGGCTCGTTGTAGATGCCGGACATCATCCCGCCCAGCAGCGAGAAGGTGGTGCACCCATACTTGCGACAGATGTCCCAGATGCGGCTCTTGGTAAAGCGCTGGCTGATCACCGCCGGGATGCCCAGGGCGATGGCGGACATCAGGGTCACCGCCTGGGCGTTGCCGTGGGTGAGGGAGAGGCCGGTGTAGAGCACGGAGTCCTGGGTGTAGCCCCACACCATCTGCGCCAGCGCCGTGTACATCACCGTGCGCGTGGCCTTGATCACCACCCCCTTGGGGTTTCCGGTCACCCCCGAGGTGTAGATGATCTCCATGGGCAGGGTGGGGTCGTCCACGCGGTCGGGCAGGTCGAAGATTTCCGGCCCCTCCAGCAGCTCGTTGATGGTGGGGTACTTGTTGGCCAGGTCGGGGTCGGCGTCCGGTTTGAGGTTGAGCCAGATCCTCTCCAGGCCGCTGATGCCCACCGCCGCCGCCTCCACCTCGGGGAGGAGGTCGGCGGTGGTGATCACCGCTTTGGCGTTGCTGTTGCCAAGCATGTAGGCCAGCTTCTCCCCCTTGGAGCGAGGGTCTATGGGCACCACGATGCATCCCAGGGGAGCCGTGGCGGACATGGCATAGACCACCTCGGGATGGTTGCGCATCACCAGGGCCACCGCGTCCCCCTTGCCGATCCCGCTCTCCCGCAGCCCCTTTGCCACTTTGAAGCTGTTGGCCACCAGCTGTCTGTAGGTGAGGGGCTCGTCGGGGTAGAGGCCGCCGTTCTCGAATATCAGCCCCACGAAATCAGGCTTCTCCTCCATCCTCATCTCCAGTTGATGGAAGATAAGAGCGGGGTTCCTTTCACCCATCCTCATCACTCCTTTCGTGTGACCCTGCTCTCCGAAGGCACCGATCGCCGTCACCAGCGGCCCGCCGGCAGGTGCCCCCTTTCCCTCCATGCGTCCGGGGCCTCAACCGCGAGGCGGTCTTCCGCCTGCGCGGCAGACTCGCTCCGGAAACACCTTGTCCCGGAAGCCCGGCAAACCGTGGCGGCATCCGCCCGGACCTCGCCGCTCTCGCCCCGCCCGCCACGTGTACTTCGCGGACCACGAGAAACAGGGATTCCTTTTGCTTTGCCTCATCTCGTCGCCGCCGCAGCCAGAACCGGATATGGTATAACATACCCTGGTATGATACCATGGTATCCATAAAGGTCCGCGCCGTCAAGGGAGATCTCCGCAAGGGTAGGCCGGGCACGGGCGGTAGGAAGGAGGCGCGTGGTTCCGGCGCCGGGATAGGGGCCGGAGGGAGCTCATGGAAAGAAGAGGGCAGGACATGGCGAAAAGGAAGGAGACGCCGAGGACGGAAAAGGGACAGCAGACGCGGCAGGCCATCTTCGACACCGCCATCGACCTCTTCGCGAAAAAGGGCTACGACAAGGTGACCGTGGACGACATCTGCACCCGGGTGGGGGTCACCAAGGGGGCCTTCTACAACCACTTCCGCTCCAAGGACCAGATCATCCTGGAGGAGTTCATGCGCATGGACGAGCACTACGTGCGCGTGGCCGAGGAGATCTCCGCCCTGCCCACCAGCCTGGAGAAGCTCAGGGCCTTCAACCACGCCGCCATCACCCTCATGTCCGACATCGGGGTGAGGCTGATGAAGGTCCTCTACCATTCCCAGATCGCCCCCCATATGAACCGACCTTACCTGGCCGACAGCAGGCGCTACCTCTACCGCATCACCAACCAGCTCATCCGGGAGGGCCAGGAAAGGGGCGAGATCCGCGACGACATCCCCAGCGAGGAGATGGCCTCCATGTTCATCGACTGCTTCCGCGGTCAGATCTACCACTGGTGCCTGGCCAACGGCTCCTTCGACCTGGTGGGGACCTGCGACCTTCTCATGCAGCTTTTGCTGGATAGCCTGAAGCCCCGCTGACCTCCCGGGCCCCGGTCTTCGTTCGCATATTTATTCGTTTGCATACTTATTTCAAACTTATTTCAATCCCCGATGTTCCTGACCTGGAACCGGCCGCCTTCCGCCGGTGGACCAAAGGCCCGTCCTCACTCCAGCTTGAAGACGTTGTCGGCGTCGGGGTGGAAGGCATCCCGCAACACGCGGTCGAGGTGTTTCTCCGAGGGGCTCTTGGGGATCTCTTCCACCACCTGGATATAGCTGGGAACGGAATTGCGCTCCAGCCCCTCCAGCGCCGCCTTGAAGATGGAGTCGGGGTCTATGGCGCGCCCCTCGAAGGGGACCACCGCCGCCACCAGGTCGCTCTCCCCCGGCGCGCCGGAGGCGGCGGGGATGCCGTACACGCACACCTCGGAGACGTCGGGGTGCTCCCCGATGACCTTCTCCACCAGGTCGGGCTTGATGAAATCGCCCGCCCGGCGCAGGGCGCCTCCCTTGCGGTAATCGAAGAAGAACCAGCCCTCCTCGTCGCGGTGGACCATGTCCCCGGAGCGCAGCCAGCCGCCGCGCATCTTCTCCTCCGAGGCCTCGGGTTTTTTGTAATAGTCCACCCTGGTCTGGGTGAGCATGCGGCTCACCAGCTCCCCTGTGACCCCGGGCGGGACCTCATTGTCCTCCTCGTCCACCACCTTCATCTCCACCAAGCCCTTGATGGGCTTGCCGAAGGAGCCCACCGGGCCCTCGTCGATGGGCTTGTAGGCGAAGCCTCCCTCGATGGCCCCGTACCACTCCAGGATGCGCACCCCGAAGCGCCGCTCGAAGTCCTCCCAGATGGCACGGGGGGTGCCGGCGGAGATCACCTTGCGCACCGGGTTGTCGGCGTCGTCGGGACGGGGCGGCTCGTTGTATATCCCGGACATCATCCCGCCCAGCAGCGAGAAGGTGGTGCAGCCGTGCTTGCGGCAGACGTCCCAGATGCGGCTCTTGGTGAAGCGCTGGCTGATCACCGCCGGGATGCCCATGGAGAGCGCCGGGAAGAGGGTCACCGCCTGGGCGTTGCCGTGGGCGAGTGAGAGCCCGGTATAGAGGACGTCGTCGGGCTTGTAGTCCCATACCAGATAGCCGAGGAGGCAGTACATGGCGTTGCGGCGCGAGTCCAGGGTCACCCCCTTGGGGTTCCCGGTGACCCCGGAGGTGTAGATGATCTGCACCGGGAGCGAGGGGTCCGTGGAGATATCGCCCGGTGGCGAGGCGACCTGTCGCTCCAGCATCTCGTTCACCGTGGGGTAGCGGCCAGCCAGGGAAGCGTCCGCGTCCGGCTTGATGCTCAGGTAGATATCCTTCAGGTTGGGCGCCTCCCTGGCCGCCGCCTCCACCTCCGGCAGGAGGTCCGCGGTGGTCATCACCGCCCGCGCGTCGCAGTCCGCGAGCTGGTAGGCGAGCTTCTCGCCCCTGGCGCGGGGGTCGATGGGCACCAGCACCGTCCCCAGCATGGAGCAGGCGGCGAGGGCGTAGATGAACTCCGGGTGGTTGCGCATGACCATGGCCAGTTTGTCGCCGCGCTCGAAGCCCGCCTCCGCAAGGCCCCTGGCCAGCCGCAGGGAGTTCCCGTACATCCTGGCGTAGGTGAGGTGGTCGTCCTCGTAAAGACCCCCGTTGTCGAAGATCACCCCCACCCGGTTGGGGTCGCTCTCCGCCCTCATCTCCAGCAGCCCCGAGAAGACCCCCTTGTGCTTGAGGAAACCCGAGCCCGCGACTCCCTTGGCCACGCGCTTCAGGGTATCCGCCTCCGAGAGGAGTTGCAGGATCATGTACAGGCGCGGGTTCTTCCTCTCCAGTTCCTCTATTAACGCCATCTCGTCACCCCCTTCGACCCCAATCCGTCCTCGCATGCCCATGCGAGCCCATGACCCGTGCGGGCCCCACGGGTCATGGGCTCGCACCATCCCTGCCGCGGCGCAGGTGCGGCACCCGATCGCGGCCTGCCCGGCCGTTTCAGCCGCGCACGATGCCCTTACGCCGTCTTATCCACGCGCTCCATTATGTGTATGCACATGGCGGCCTCGCCGGTGCCTATGAAGCCGCCCCCGTTCTCCGCCAGCGCCAGCCTGGCCCCCTCCACCTGGCGCTTTCCGGCCTCGCCGCGCAGTTGGGTCACCAGCTCCACGATCTGGGCGATGCCCGAGGCGCCGATGGGGTGGCCGCGGCACTCCAGTCCCCCGGAGGTGTTCACGGGCAACTTGCCCCCCAGCTTGGTGGCGCCGGATTCCGCGAAGGGACCCCCTTCCCCTTCCCCGCAGAACCCCAGCTCCTCCGTCTGCAGCAGCTCTCCGAAGGCGGTGGCGTCATGCACCTCCGCCACGTCGATATCCTCCGGCCCCACCCCGGCGATCTCATAAGCCTGCCTGCTCAGCCGCGTCCCGATGAGGTCCATCTCGCCGCTTTCGGGTATTCCCCCCGAGGTGAGCACCGACGCCAGTATCTTCACCGGTCGCGCGCCCGGGAAGCGTTTGAGGGCCTTTCCGGAGCAGAGCAGCGCCGCGGTGGCGCCGTCCCCCATGGGAGCGCACATGGCGCGCGTCAGGGGATAGGCGACGGGCCGGTCGTTGAGCACCTCCTCAACCGTCATGTTCACCTGATACTGCGCCAGGGGGTTGAGGGAGGCGTGGTAGTGGTTCTTGGCGGCGATCACCGCCAGCTGCCGCTGCGTGGTGCCATACTTTTCCATGTGCATGCGGGCGGCCATAGCGTAGATGTCCATGAAGGGGGAGCGACCGCCTCCTCCCCCGCTCTTGGCCGTCCCCTCGCCGGAGGCGGCGGCCTCCGCCGCCTTCCGCTGCTCGTCCGCTTTGAAGGCCTCGAGGATGCCGCGGATGAACTCCACGTCGGTGTTGGACATGAACATCTCGAACATGGCCTGCTTGTCCTCGGGGTTGTACATCTTCTCCACCCCGATGGCCAGGGCCACGTCGTAAGCCCCCGCCTTGATGCCCAGGTAGGCGCCGTTCATGGCGCTGGTGGCACCCGCGCAGGCGTTCTCCACGTTCATCACCGGTATGCCCTGGATGCCCAGGGGGGTGAGGGCCACCTGGCCGCGTATGCTGTGCTGGCCCGTCACGATGCCCCAGAAGGAATTGGAGAACCACGCCGCCTCGATGTCTTTCTTCTCCACCGGGCAGTCGGCCAGCAGGCTCTCCAGCACCTCCTGCGTCATCTGCTTGACGCTCTTCTCGGGATACTTCCCGAAACGGAACATCCCCACGCCGATGATGTACACGTCGTCCATACCCGCCTCCTTCGTATGTTAGATACTCTGGTATCATACCATGGTATCTAAACTCCGCGTCGCCATCAACCCCCGCCACAGGCGATGACCGGTGCCATCCCCGGGCTGTGGGCGGCGATGGCCAGCCCGATCCCCCCTCCACAGGCGGAGCCGAGCTCATCCGCCACCGGGGCCATACCGGTCACCATGTGCTTGTTCGCGAGACCGCCCACCACCTCCAGGGTGGCAAGGGATAAGAAGAAGTATTCGCGCGCCTCCCGCATCATCTCCCAGTCGAAACATCCCGGCTCGCGCTCCACGCGCCCATCCGGCTCCGGGACGCGGGGAAGAGCCGCCGTGCGGTCGTATTCCGCCGCTCTCTCCACTAGGTCTATCAACCACTCGATGCCTTTGCGGTCTTGCCCGTAAAGGGCTCCCGGCGCCGGGAAATCGCGGAGCAGCCTCCTCCCTCTCTCGCTCAAGGCAGTCGCGGCCATCCCCCTCCTTTGTCGTTTCTCATAATCGCTCGCCCCGCCGTCGGCGATGCAAAAGGCGCTACCCGAAACCGGATTTTCCCTTGTCCCCCGCCTTGCCCTTGGGAGATGGATTCCGTTTCTCGCTCAAAGGGCTTTTCGCTCGCTATGCCCTTTGCGACATGCCTCAGACGTAGATCTCTCGTTTCCTGCGTCATCCAGCCCCGGACAGGGAGATTATAACCTGTCACCTGGAAACCGAACAATCTGTGGATTCCGTTCTGTTTGCAGGGCTCCGGCCTGAGACGGTATATCGTCCCATCCCGCCCAATGGACTGCTTCGCGGAAGCGACGGAGCCGGCCGCAGGTGGGAGCGACGATGTCCCGTTGCTGAACGGAGCGCAGCGAGGTCCATGCCCGGCGCGCATACGTCAGCGAGCAGGACCTCCGGGGTCGGGCTCAGAATGTCCCATGTCCGGGGCTGACCCCATTATGCGGAGGTCCGAGAGGGGGTAGCTCATGCAGGGGTGGATGTATCCAAAACGCTCGTCCGCCCAGCGGCGCCGCACGCGGACGGGCGCGAACACCTCTCCCGATATCAGCCGCGTGCGGCAGTAGGTGCACTCGCCGGAACGGCACACCGCCTCCACCGCCAGCCCCGCCCTCTCCATGGCGTTCATCAGCGGCTCCCCCGCCCGGGCCCGGAAGGAGACGCCGCTCCTCTCCTCCACCACCTCGAACTCGGCGCGGGGGTCGAGTCCCGGCCACCCTTCCTCGGCGGTGACGTCGTCGGGGGGACCGTAGGCCTCCTTCTTCACCCGCAGCCTCGGCACGCGGAGGGCTTCCAGGGCCGCCTCGCAGAAGGGGTACATCTCCGCCGGGCCGCAGATATAGAAGGTCTTGCCCTCCACGCCGTCCAGGACGCCGGAGATCATCTCCGCGTCGATGAATCCGCACAGCCCTCCCCAGTCCTCGCCGGGCTCGGAGATGATGAAGTCGATGTCGAGGTTGTCGTGCTCCGCCCCCAGCCGCGCCAGTTCCCCTCGGAAGATGATGTCCTCGGGGTCGCGGGAGCCGTAGAGGAGGTGGATACGCAGGGGGAGCCCTTTCTCCGCCGCCTCGCGCATCATGGACATGAAGGGGGTCACGCCGCTCCCACCTGCCAGGAACACGAGGTCCGAGCCATCGGTCAGGGGTTCATAGTAGAAATTACCACATGGCCCCGTGGACTCCAGCACCTCCCCCACCGCCAGCTCGTCGAGCAGGAAGGGCGATACGAAACCGCCCGCCTTGCGACGCACCGTGATGTCGTAATAGGGCTTGCCGGGGGCCGAGCTGATGCTGTAGGGGCGCGAGGTCCTCACTCCCCCGACCTCCACGAAAAGGTTGATGTACTGCCCGGCCCGGAACGGGGGCAGACCGCCTTCCACGGGGACCAGCCGCAGGGTCCTGGAGCTGGGGGTCTCCTCGATGACCTCCGACACGCGCAGGCGCAGCCTGCGGGGATGCAGCGCCGAGGCCTGCCTCTCCACCAGACGCGGCTCCATGGCGATCTCCGGGGCTTCCGCGGCCTGGTTCAGGCAGAAGCCCATGAGCTCCTCGACGGCGGCCGCCCCCATACCTCCCTTCTCCATGTCCTCGAGCACGTTCTCCGCCGCCGTGCGCCCGGAATCGATGCAGGGCTGGAAACCGCCCCCCACGCGCACCCAGGCGCCCGCGAAATAGAGGCCTTCCAGCGGCCCGCGGTTGGGCAGACGCAACACCGTGCCCTCGGCGGGGGAGTTCTCATACCCGTACACCGCACCCTCCACGTTGCCGGTATAGCGCAGGTGAGTGAGGGGGGTGGCGACCTCGACCACCTCTATGTGGTCCCTGATGCCGGGGGCCACGCGCTCCGCGAGGTCGAGGAGGCGCGAGGCCAGGGCGTTCTTGGCCTCCACGTGGCCCTCCGGGGAGAGGGTCAGCCAGGTGTCCCCGTAACCCACGGCGGTGAGGGTCACCACGCCGGTTCCCGGGGGCGAGAATTCGGGATCCACGATGTTGTAGGGCGCCACCGCGAGGCCCTTGGGCTGGTATACCGCGGCGCCTCGAGCCGCCCGGTAATGCGACTCGAAGTCGTAGTCGAGGTTGAACATGATCTCGTGGTTCTCCAGGCCGAGGTCGCGCACCGGACAGTCCAGCCCCAGGAAGACGGTGAAGAGGGAGGTGCCTATCCTCCCCCATCCCAGGCGCTTGAGGTACCAGGAGGGTATGGCGTCGCGCCCCACCAGGTCCAGGCAGGTGGAGATGGGGTTGGCGTTGCTCACCACGTAGGAGGTGGCGATCTCCGTGCCGTCATCGGCCACCACCCCAGTGACCTTTCCCCCCGAGGTGAGGATGCGTGACGCCCCGTTGTTCAGCCACACCTCGCCGCCGCGCTCCAGGATGGACTCCACGAAGGCCTGGGAGAGGGCCTGGCTCTTCCCCTTGACGTGCACGGGGCCGTATCTCAGGTAAGTGGCGTTGGCGATGGCGAAGAGGAGGAAGGAAAGCCGGGAGGGCGGCAGCCCGTAATACCCCCACAGCTGGGCGATGACCGCGCGGGCCCGTTCGTCCTTCACCTCGGCGTTGAGGACGTCGGCGAGGCTGGCGCCCGCGTAGGTCATGAGGTTGGCGAAGGCGGCGGGGTTCTCGGCCATGGCCTGGGGGGAGAAGGCGGACACCTCGTCCAGCATGGCGAACATGAGGGAGGTGAATTTCCTGATCCCCTCCGCCTCGGCGGGGAAGTTCTCGCACAGCACCTCGTCGTAGGCCTCGCGCTCGGCGGGCATCACCAGGTCGAGGTCGGGGTAGGCGCTGCGGTAGAAGTCGGGGATGTCCAGGAACTCCACCTTCTGGGCCACGCCGATCTTTTCCAGGGAATACCACAGGGGTCCCCTGCGGCCCGCGTGCCCCAGGCCGGAGAGCTCGTGCAGCGAGATCTCGAACTCGAAGCGTCCCCTGCAGAAGGTGGACGCGTAGCCGCCCGGCACGCAATGACGCTCCAGCACCAGCACCCTGCGCCCCGCCGCCGCCAGGTTCGCCGCCGCGGAAAGCCCGCCCAGCCCAGCGCCCACCACCACGACATCGTAATCTCCCATCTCGGATCCCCTCCCGCGCCTTCTCTTGCCACGCCTACCGGGTCTCGCCGCCGGCACTACACCTGGAAACGGCGCTCCAGGTCCTTATCCGGCGGGCATCCCCCTTGACGCCCGCATCATGCAAGGCCGTGACCGCAACCGCATCTACCTGTCGTCGCTATATAGGCTACCCCATGTCGGAAGGGATAAACCTCTTCGGGGCAACGCCTCAACCGCTCGAGATCGCCCCCCGCCCGGCGCAGCGCTGTAAAGCATGATAAGGCATCCGACCATCGGTCTCAGGCCGTCGAGAGGCGGGCAACCACCGGTTCGGCACGGGCAGGTCCGCGGGCGCCTTTCCGCCAACGGAGAGAGACCTGCTCGCAGGCCCACGGGCCTTCGCCTCCGCGGCGGCCGTTCCGGGGAGTGCCCGGACGACCGCGGCCTCCCTCTCCCTTGATCCCGGCCGGGAGAACGGGAATCCGGGTCGATCACTCCTTCCCGATGTCCCTCTTCTGGCTCTCGGGTGGGGCTCCCGCAAGCATCATGCCCGCCATGTACAGGCTCTCGATGAGCAGCACCTGGTTGCGGTCCTCAAGGCGCAGGGTGTCGCGCAGGCTGCATGAATTGAGGCCGATGCTGATGGCGTCCTTGGTCATGCGCAGGGCGAGGGGAGGCTTCTCGGCCATCCTGCGCGCCATCTCCATAGCCCGCTCCAGCAGCTCCCCGGAGGAGTAGAGATGGTTGACGAGCCCGATGCGGTAGGCCTCCTCGGCCTCGATGACCCTGCCGGTGAGTAGCATCTCCGCCGCCATCCCCCAGCCCACGATGCGCCAGAGGAAATAACTGGAACCCATGTCCGCCCCTCCCGTGCCGATGTTGATATAGGAGGCGCAGAACTTGGCCTGGGGGGGACGCGATGCGCACGTCGGCGGCCATGGCGAAGCTCAGGCCCGCCCCCATGGCCGCCCCGTTCACCGCCGCGATCACCGGCTGGGGACAGGCGCGCATCTTCTCCACGATGCTCGAGAATCGGAGCTGCCCGCGCTGGATGGAGTCCCCGCTGATCCCCTCCGCGGCGAACCCTCCCTGCAGGTCGGAGGCCTCCTTGAGGTCCAGTCCGGAGCAGAAGCCGCGCTCTCCCGCCCCGGTCATCACTATCACCCGGCAGTCCTGCCTGCCCTGCATATCCTCCCAGAAGGAGTTCAGCTCCTCTAGCATCGCCGCGTTCACGGCGTTGAGGCGCTCGGGGCGGTTCAAGGTCAACAGCCCGATGGCCTCCTCGAGGTCGAACTTCAGGGTCTGGTAGGTCATGTGCTCTCTCCCTCCCTCGCTGTAGTGACCGCCGCTCTCGGCACCGGGAAACGCCGCCGCGACCCCCCGTCACCGGCCATGGCCGCTTCCCCGCGAGAGCTCACAGCTTGATGTCGATGTCGCCGCTCACCTTTCCGATGGTGATCTTAACCGCCCCGTCCGCGGGCTCCACGATCACCGCCGTGAGCTTGCCCTGCGCGTCCTGGAATATCCAGGTGGTCTCGGCGTCTCCTCCCGACACCGGTTCCCCCAGTTTCCCCCTGTACCAGTCCACCACCTTGCCGATCTTGTCCCTGGTGGTGAACTCGGCCCCCGTCACCTCGAGCTCCTTTTCGCCCGAGGTGGTCCTGCCGCTCACCCCGCTGCCGGGCACGTAGGCGGCCTTGGGGTAGATGGGCGCCCCAAGGGACTCCTCGCTGGGAACCTCCTCCTGGACCTCGATGGTGGACTGGCCTTCCTCCCCCTCCAGGGTTATCTTCCCGCTTTCCCCCTCGCCGCCCTGCTCGACCTCTATCTTGCGCTCGCCCCCCTCCGCGGGGGTTTCCTGCCCGCCCCCGCCGCCGCAGCCCGCGACAAGCACGAGCGCGCACAGGAGGGCCGCGAGTACCGCCGCTGCCGTTTTCCCGCTCATCCCGTCTCCTTAACTCCTGCCCGGAGAACGCCGGGTCGCCGCCCTTTCCCGTCAGGAAGAAGTATAACCCACGCCGGTTCCCCGCCGCACCGGGGGCGGAGGGTCGAGGGTGAGCGGATGGCGCGGACGTCCGGAAAAGGCGCGCCGCGGATGGCCTCCTGCGCGGATAACGGTTAGAATATCAATGCGTAGCGGAGACTCCGCATCGGCGGCGAAAGGCGCGCCCGACAGCCGGAGACTTTCCTTCTAGCGCTTTGCGCCACCGGCAGGCGCTCAAGGTGGGACGAGCGATATGGTAAAGTTCATCTTCACCGTCTTCGAGGCCTTGGTGATACTCACCCTGGCGTGGCTGGTCTTAAAGTCCCACCCCGAGCGCTTCCTCAACCGCTCCTTCTCCCTCTTTCTCCTCTTCCTCGCACTATGGGTGCTGTGCGGGTTTCCCCAATACCTGGTCGGCGACCCCGGCGACCATTACCTCACCCTGGTGTTCCGCGCGGCCCACTGCACCGCGAGCCTGGCCACCGGTACCTTCTTCCTCTTCGGCCTGTCCTTCCTCCGCGGCCGGCGGCCGGATGCGGGGTGGCGCTGGGGAACCTCCGCCGCCATGCTGTTCATGGCCTTCGTCAGCCTGACCGACCAGGTCATCGCCGGGGTCAGCCCGGTGCCGTCCGGTTTCCGCGTGGAAAGCGGGCCTCTCTACGGCCTCTTCGTAGCCTACATGGTGCTATTGGGTTTCGGGGGCCTGTACGCCGTCTCCCTGAAGCGCTCCAGGTCGCGCAGCACCGACCGCGCCCGGGCCACCTATATCCTGCTCGGCTTCGGCCTTTTCCTGGCTCTGGCGATGCTTCTGGTGGTGGTGCTGCCGGAGATCCTGGGGAGGGACGTGACCTCGGATTACATATTCTTCCTGGTGGTGGTGCCCATCGCGTTTACCGCCTACGCCATCCTCCGCCACCGCCTCCTGGACGTGCGCCTGGCCATACGGCGCAGCTTCGCCTATCTCTTGACCCTGCTGCTCTTCGGGGCCCCGCTCCTGGTCCTCTACCTCGCCTTCCGCTACACCTTAAGCTCCTACCCCGACCTGGAGATGGCGGTGTCGGTGATCATGCTCGCCCTTGCCGTGGCCTTCGCCCCCGCCGCCCTGCGCCTCTCGAACCGCCTGGCGGCGAGGATCCTCTTCACCGGCCTCTACGACGAGGTGGAGCTGCTGCACGAGGTCTCGGCGGTGTTCACCTCCACCGCCAACATCAGGGAGGGCCTGGCCTCCGCCACCGGGCTGGCGTGTTCGCGCCTCGGGCTCTCCCAGCTCCTGGTGGCCATACCCGACGAATCCACGCGCGGCAGGGGAAACTGGGTCATGGGCTCGCTGCACGCGGAGGGCGCCATCCGCGGATACCACGACATGGAGGTGGAGGACTCGGCGCTCTTCCACCTCTGGGAGACGGTGCTGGTAGAGGACGAAGGCCCCCGGGGGATGGGCAGCGAAGCCGTCGTCCGCGCGCGGATGGAGATGCGGGCGCGGGGGCTCGCGGCCTGTATCCCCCTGAAAGGGCCGGCGGGGAAGATGGGGGTGCTCCTGGCGGGAGAGAAGGTCAACCGCCTGGCCCTGGACCCCGTGGACCTCGACTTCCTCTCCCAGTTCGCGGAGAGGGCGGGCATCTTCGTCGAGAACTACTTGCTCTCCTCCTACCTGCTGTCGCAGTTCGAGGAGCTCTCGGAGGCCCGCAAGAGGCTCGAGGAATCCGACAACTTCAAGACGGAGATCATCACCGTGACCTCCCACGAGCTCCGCACCCCCCTTACGGTGCTCAACGGCTACACCCTCATGCTCCATGACCATTACCACCGCTTCGACGAGGAGGAGCGCAGGCGCTACCTGGAATACATCGCCTCCTCCTGCGAACGCCTGAACGCCGTCCTGGACCAGTTCCTCACCGTTTCCTATTTCCAGCGCGGCACCGCCCGGGCGTCCGCCAAGCCCACCGACCTGGAGTCCCTTTTCGAGGAGCTGAAATCGGCCTTCGTCCCGGAGCAGAGCAGGCGTATCGAGAGCGAGGTGCGGCCCTCCCACCTCACGGTGCTCACCGACCGCTCCTACCTCCTTCTCATGCTCAACAACCTGGTGGAGAACGCCATGCGCTTCAGTCCCGAGGAGAAGCCGGTGGTGGTGCGGGCTGAGGAGGCGGAGGGGGTGGTGCGGATATCGGTGCGCGATTACGGGCGCGGGCTGGACACCGGCGACGTGCAGTACATCTTCCAGCCCTTTACCCGCCTGGAGGAGACGGACAAGCACCGCATCGGCACCGGCCTAGGCCTGTACATCGTGCGCCTGGTGGCCGACCTCCTGGGCATCGAGGTGGACGTCGAATCGGAGCCGGAGAGCGGCACCACCTTCCACCTCCGTCTGCCCGGGGCGGCCCGCTCCCGCACGCAGCCGCGCTAACAGACCGACTGCGGCGCCGCAAGCAGCTCCATCCACCCCCTGTCGTGCTGGCAGGAGGGGTCCCGTCCATAGTCATGCAGAAAGTGCCTCCTCTTCAGCCCGTACCATTCCTGGAGGCTGAGCCGGGTAAGGTCCGGGTGGTATCCCTTCCTCGCCAGCTGGAAATAGGGCGCGGCCACCAGGGCGCAGCCTATATGGCCTTCCGGCACCTCCCGCAAGACCGCGTCGGCTACAATCTCCCGATACGTTACGTCGTGGTTGGCGCCGATCCTCAGCACGCTCCTCACCATGTTGAGGATGATGCCCGTGCGCGCTCGCTCCCACCCCTCGCGGAGTACGCCCTTCCCGCATCTTCCGACGTCCTCCATGAGCAGGCAGGCGTGGCGGTCCCTCTCCTCGGGTATGCCCACGGCCACGGCGGCATACAGCACCTCCCTGCCCTCATAGGAGCGGTACTTGCCGGCGCAGGGGACGTGGCTGCCCGGCAGGAGGGGAAAATGCCGCCGTCCGCGGGTGCCGAAGAGCATGCGCGTCGCCTGCCGCAACACGGCGCCGTGGACGAGGGTGGTTCCCGCGAACTCCGCGGCCTCCGCCCCCTCGAGCAGGGGCGGTCTCGCGACCCCGTCACGAGCTACGTCATAGCCCCAGATCAGCCCCCGGGGGCCGCAGAAGGAGGACACGGTTATCATGTTGATCTGCCCGATGTAGGTGTCCTCCACCTCCGCCTCGTCGTAGGCCACGATGGCGTCGAGCAGCTCCGAGCCCGCTTGCGAGAAGGTCTTCCTGGTGATGCCGATCCCCATCACCAGCCCGATGCAGTACCCCCCTCGACCGGGGAAGCCCACGCAGTAATCGTCCTCCATGCCCACCGCGGACGCCAGGATCTCCCGGGGATCGAACTCCCCGGCGGCGCGGGCTTCCCGTCTGCCCCTCCCGCCGACGTCCAGAAAGGCGCCGGGGGTCTCGGGCGCCAGCAAGGTCTCCATTTCTATCCTCCATCGCTCACCACATGACTACAACGCCACACCCATGCGCGCGCCCGGCCGCGCTGATCATGCCGCCCTGCGCACCAGGCGGCTGGCCGACCTCACCAGCCTCTCCAGCGCCTGGCCGTTAACGTTCTGGGCGATCTTCAGGAGAGGTCTGATATCCGGGTTGTAGAGGAAGGCTATCCCCTCCACCTCGGCGACCACCTCCGAGAAACCGAGGTAGAGGGACAGCGGGGCGATCTTCGAGCTCCAGGAGGTCCAGCCAACCCCCTCCGTCGCCCCCGACCACACCGCCATCTCCAGGGCCGGGCGAACCAGGAACTGGATGGGGGCCATGCCGCCCCTGAACTCGCGCAGGATGGCCACCTCGTCGAGGAAGAAGACCCTGCGGCCAGAGATACGCCCGCGCATCCCGCCGTCCAGCAGCTCCTTTACCCCCGGCGACCGGAAGCCGTGGGCGGCGAGGGTGCGCTCCGCGGCCTCCTCCACCGGCACCACCGCCCCCCAGGCGAACCCCCCCACGGGCTGGTGCTCGTTTCCCCGCATGAGGGTGAGGCATGAGGGGGGCCTGAGCTCCCTCCTCATCTTCTCCATCACCGCCTCCGGCTCCCAGGCCTCGTTCCACGGGGGCTCCGAAAAGACGCGGGCATAGGCCATGGCGGTATCCCGCAGCACCCCGACCGGCACCTCGTCGGCCCCGGCATAGGAGCGGAAGCCCTCCGGGCTCCTCACCGGCGCCTCTCCCGGGGGGTAGAGGCGGAACGGGACCGACAGCGCCCTGAGCATGAAGTTGAACCTCACGGCACCTCCTCTCCTTCTCGCTTCCCGTAAGCGGCACCGGGCACGCTCGGCCCGCAGCGCGAGGCCCAGCACCTTTTCCACTGCTTAGTGATTCATGCCCGACACCGCGGATTCCTTCATCAGGAGGCGGGTCGCTTATGCTACGACCTCGCCTTACGCCGTGCCAGCGTAATGCCGCCGGCGCAGAGCCGGGACGAGGAAAAGACGGTCATGGTTTCGCGCGGAGATGGATGGCGGAGTCGCCGGATTCATATTGACGACCCTCGAGACCGCGGCGCTGCTGTCCCTAGCCGGGATGGTGCTGAGAGCCGGCCGGCGAAGGTTCCTTAATCTCTCCTTCGCGCTCCTGCTCGCCCTGCTCGCCCTCTGGGTCCTCCTCGGTTTCCTCCACTGCCTGGTGGAAGAGCCGGGAGACGCATATGTGACCCGGATCTTCCACGCCGCCTATGCGCTGGGCTCGCTGATCGCGTGCGCTCTTTTTATCTTCGGCTTGTCCTTTCTTCACGGCGGCAGGCCCGTTTCCGCCTGGCTCTTGCTTGCCACCCCCGCCACATCGCTCTTCGCGGCGCTGTCGGCGGGAGGGCTGGTGATCCGCGCGGCGAGTTTCGAGCGAGGCCATTTCAGCGTGTCCTACGGTCCTTTCTACGTCCCCTATCTCGTCCATGCGGCGCTCTCCGCGGGCGGCGGACCGTACTGCGTCGTCCTGAAGCGCTCCAGGTCGAGCGGCATAGATCGCGCCCGGGCCACCTACATCCTTCTCGGATTCGGCGTCCTCCTGCTGTCGGCGGTCATCGTGGCCGCGGTCCTTCCGGGTCTCGCCGTCAACTACGACACCTCCGATTACCTCTATTTCCTAGTGATCCTGCCCATGGCCTTCACCGCCTACGCCATCCTCCGCCACCGCCTCCCGGACGTGCGCCTGGCCATAAGGCGGAGTTTCACCTATCTCCTGACCACACTGCTGTTCGGAGCGCCCCTCCTGTTTTTCTACCCGCTCTTCCGTTCCTCCCACGCCTCCAGCCTCCGACTGGAGACGGGCCCGACGGCGGCCACCCTCGCGCTCGCGGTGGCATACGCACCCGCCGCGCTCAGGATAGCCGGCGCGCTGGCCTCGAGGCTCTTCTTCCCCGGCTTGTACGACGACGTCGAGCTCCTTCGCGAGACATCGGCCGTGTTCAACAACATCGCTGACGTCAGGGAGGGCCTGTAGTCCGCCACGCGCGTGGTAGGCCAACGTCTCGGACTCTCCAGACTGCTGGTGGCCATACCCGGCTCCCTCATCCGCGACATGGGGAACTGGGTCACGGGATATGTCCGCTCCGAGAGGAATAAGGGGCCCTTTCACGCGGCGCACGTACATGACTCGGCGCTCTTCCGCCTTTCCGACGCCCTCGTCCTCGAGGATGGAGATGCCGGGGAGAGACGCCGGGGAGGAGAGAGCGGACGGCGCGGAGAGGGAAGCGCGAGCGGAGATGCGCCGGTGGGACCTCTCCGCCTGCATCCCGGCACGGTGAACGGCGGGAAAGACGGCCGTGTTGCTGGTGGGATGGAAAAGTGGGCACCGGGCACCGGATCCCTACGACCTCGATCTCCTGGTCCGTTACGCCGCTGGAGCGGGTGTCTTCATCGAGAGCTATCTGCTCTCCTACCTGCTCGTTCAACTGGAGGAGTTGAGGGAGGCTACCGGCGACTCGAGGAACAAGAGCGGCAGAAAACGGACATCATCAAGGTCACCTCCCACGAACTTCGCACCCCCTTGAACATTCTCAACGATTATGCCGTCATGCTGAAGGATCACCATGACCGTTTCGGTTCGGAAGAGCGCGGGAGGTACCTGGGGTTCATGGCCTCGGCGTGCAGGTGCCTCGACGCCATCCCGGACCAGTTCCAGACCGCGGCAGCCCTCCAGGGCGGAGCCGCCACCCCCTCACGTGAACCCGTGCAACTCCAGGCACTGCTCGGCGAACTGCCGTCAACCTCGGACCCGGGAAACGGGACGATCTTCCGCCTCACCCTGCCCTCGCCGTG
This sequence comes from Actinomycetota bacterium, assembly GCA_014360645.1. Classification (NCBI taxonomy): domain Bacteria; kingdom Bacillati; phylum Actinomycetota; species Actinomycetota bacterium. The sequence goes on from JACIXD010000013.1 coordinate 78,657, forward strand.
ACGGCCGATCAGCCGGTGCCGCGCGTCTGCCCGCTCCGCCGGTCGGGGCCTGTTCGTCCCGCGGCGGCATCCTCGCCGCCGGCGGCTCCAGGCGGAAGCACGCGGAAGGCCGGCTTTCCCTCGCCGTCCCTGAAAAGGGTGAGGGATAGCGCCTCCACGTCGCGGAGCATCTCCTCGCATGCGCCTCGCAGGGCGGCGAAATCGGTGTTTTCCAGGAATTCCCTGAGCAGATCGAGGCGGTAGCCGTACTCCGACTCCTCCAGGCTCCCCGAGCCGCGCAGGTATTCCTCGGCCAGCCTGGCGTATTCCCTCTTCGCCGCCGTCTCCGCGCAGTTATCCCGGTCCACGCTCAGGACCAGCCCGCGCTCCCGCTCTTTCTCCTCCCTGTTCATCGTCTTGTACCATCCGTGGTCGTGCGTGCTCCCCTCATCCGCGCGTCCGCCTCCCCTGCAAATATACCGCGTGACATCGTACGCGCAACCAGCGGGTCAAGGGATCGGGATGGCCGGGCCGGGGGAACGCGGTCCTCTGCGGCGTGCCGGCGAGGGTTTACCGAACTCGGCTCCTTCGCGCCGCCCGCGGGAAAGGGGAGGGGTCGCCGCCGTCCGCGCCTCATCGCTCCGGGGCATCGGCCTGGTTGGAGTATCCTCGGCTCTCCCAGTAGCCCCTGTATTCGCCCTCTATCACCTCGATGGAGGCGACCCACTTTATCCACTTGTAGCCCAGGCGGCCCGGCACCACCAGGCGCACCGGAAAACCCTGCTCTTCGGGTAGGGGGGCGCCGTTCACCTCGTAGGCCAGCAGGGGATCGGTCTCCTGGATGTCGGCGAGGGTGAGGGAGGTGGTGTAACCCCCCGGCGAAGCGAAGACCACGTTGTCCGCGTCCTCCAGCACCCCCGCCATGTCCAGCAGGAGCGAGAGCCGCACCCCTCTCCAGAGCGCCGTTTCCGTCCACCCCTCCACGCACGGCAGGTCCACCAGCCTCTCCTCGGCCTCCATGCCCAGGAGATCGGCATACCGCAGGGTGAGGGTTTTCTCCACCTTCCCCGTCACCACCAGTGTATATCCCTCGGGGTCTATCTCAGGCTGCCCCTCTGCGGTGCGTACGCGCATCCTTTCCGTGGGCGTCACCTCTGCGCTGCCGCCCCCGGGAAGCTCGAGCTCCGTCTTCGCCCCCCCGACCCGCGTCAGGAGGTAGATCGCCCCCACCACGAGGAGGAGCGCGACGAGCGCCACGGGGCCGTGCCTGCGCATGACGGCGTAAACCCTGTTCATCGTCCCAGGATAGGGGGATCCGTCCGGAAGGGGGATGACGAGGCTCAATCCCTTCCGCCGGGATAAGCTCGCGGCCCCCGGCCGCCCAAGGGCCGCTCCCGGGAGCGCCCCGGCAGGCGGGAATAACCCAGCTTCGCGGCATGCCGGGCGGTCTTCCCTTCCGGCCCGGGCCCGGAACCTCCGATAACGGGGCCGATATCCGCCCGCGTTACCCCGTGACGGAGCGGCGCAAATAGGGAGGACAGCGAAAGAGAAAGGGGGGAGGGACCAGCCCTCCTCCCTTTCGGAGTTGCGTGATGCTCAGCGCATGCGCGCCAGCCTTGCCGCCCCCACGGAGGCGACGATAAAGCCCGCCAGCATGAGGGCCCCGAATATCAACAGGAAGTAAAGGACGTCGAAACCGGTCCTGGGCAGCGTTCCCTGCTGTTGGGCCTCCTGCTCGGGCTGCTGGGGCTGCGCGGGGGGAGTCACGACCTCGCCCGCCACCAGCACGTTGTTGTGGAAGTCCACCCTCTTCTCCTCGCCGGGGAGGAGGCTGAAGCTCACCGCGACGGGAGAGGTGGCCACGTAGCCCTCGGGCATGACCTCCTCTACCCGATAGGCGCCGGCCCTGAGCTCGCGGAAAGCGTAGGAACCGTCGGAGGCGCTGGTCAGGGTGGCGAGGACCCCGCCGCCGTCATCGAGCAGGCGGATGGTCACGCCTTCCAGCCCTTTCTCGCCCTCGTCGAACTGCCCGTTGGCGTTGGTGTCCAGCCACTTGTAGCCGGTCACCGCGGCGTAGGGGGCGTTGATGAAGTCAACCCTCCGCTCCTCGCCGGCCTGCAGCACGAATCCGACCTCCACCACCCCGGTGGCGTAATGTCCCGCGGGCACCTCCTCCCTGACCAGGTACTGGCCGTCGAGAAGGTCCTCGAAGGCATAGCGGCCCTCGGCGTCGGTGCTCATTTCTTCCGAGAGGCCCTCGCCCTGGAGGGTGATCCTGACCCCCTCCACGCCGGGCTCGTCATCCTGGTGGATGCCGTCCCCGTTGACGTCCAGCCACTTGTAGCCGTAGATGCTGCCGAGCCTGCGGTTCACGAAGACCTGGTGGAAGCGGTCCCCGCTCGCCAGCTCCAGTTCGACCTCGGCCTCGGTAACCGCGGCCCATCCCGCGGGCACCTCCTCGTAAAGGGTGTAGGCGCCCGGCATCAGCCACCCGAAGTCAAGCGATCCGTCCCCGGCGCTGATGGCCTCGGCGCGGAACTCATCCCCCTCGAGTACGAACTTCACTCCCGCGATGGGAAGCTGAGTGGTGTAATCCAGCTTTTCCGCCGTCACTCTCGCCATCCTGGCGTTGAGGAAGTAGACCCAGGCCTCCTGGCCCACGGCAACCCATATCTCCACGGGGTTCTGCGAGGTGGGGAAATAACCCTCCGGCACCTCCTCCTCCACCACGTACAGCCCCTCATGGAGGTCGTTGAAGGCGAAGTCGCCGTTCTCGTCGGTGACCGTCTCCCCGGCCAGTGCTGTCGCCTCACCGGAAAGGAGCGCGGCCCATGTCGCCGTCTCGGCGGGTATCACCGACCGGAACAGGCGTATGGTCACTCCTTCCAGCGCGGGCTCGCCCTCGTCGAGCTCCCCGTCGGCGTCGAGGTCCACGTATTTGGTGCCGGTTATGGCGCCCAGCCTCACTTCCTTTTCCTTCACCTCTATGGTCACGTCCACATCGTCCTCGAGGTCACCGATCCGGGCCTTGTTGTTGAGGACGTAGGTCCCCGCGGCCTCCGCCGCCAGCTCCTTCTCGATGACCACCGTGAAGGGGGCTTGCGCCAGGTCCAGGCTCCAAGGTCCCGCCAGCGAGGACGCGGGTGAGCCGTTCACGCTCGTGGACTTGATGGTGTAGGAGAGCCCGGCGTCCGGGTCCACCGTCTCGATGTCCTCGAGGGAGACCGTGCCGGGAGCGCCCGTCTGCGGCTTGGGGAAGCTCTCGCGGTAATGGAAGGTCCAGTCCTGCATCCCCGGCTTGGGGGGCGCGGGCTTGTTGCTGATGGTTATCTCGATGAGGTTGCTCATGGCGGTGACGCTCGACAGCGGCACCGGGATGGTGAAGGTGCCCGAGTATGAATAGACGTGCGGACCGCCGGTGGGGATGGCATTATCTCCCATAGGGACCGTGGTGGTGATGCTCGAGGAGGCCGGCAGCCAGTCGGGCCCGCCCGCCTTGTACCACACGGTGTCGGAGACCGCTATCACGTCCGCCGGCCACTCGCCGGTGTTCTTCACGAAGATGTCGCCTTCGATGTGATACGCGTTGCCGGCGCTCGCCCCCACGTTGATGGTGAAGGTGATGTCCCTTTTCTCGCCCACCTCCATCGCCAGGTACGATTCCGAGGCCGTCTTCTCCAGGCTGATGTCCCAGCCGGGAGCGCGCACCACGTCCACGCCCTTCCGTATGTCCAGGCTGGTTACCTCCCAGGTATCGTTGCGATCCCCGCCCGAGGTAATGGCCTGGACGCGGTCCGCTTCGGAAGCGGCGTTCTGCGCCTCGGCTTCATGCCCTGAGGTGTCTTTTACGGTCTCGGCGGCACCTTCCTCGCCAAGATCTGCCTCGCTGCCCGTGGCCGTCTCGGCCTGCGCCTGTTCATCTTGCGTCTCTTGCGTCGGTGCCTCTTCCTCCAGCGATACCGCTTCTCCTTCCGCATCGTCCGCGACTATCCTCGAAACATCCTCCTCGCCGGAGGCGGCTGCCGGGATGAAGGGTACGGCGATGAAGAGCGCCAGGGCCATGATGACCATGAGGCTTATCGTTTTTCTCCATATCTCTTTCATTTTCATCACCCCTTTGGTAACAGAAAACCGGCCTCTATAGATGATGAGGCCGGTTTCACTATTGGCTCCAAACGATCCAAGTGACCACTTACGAATCGTTCTTCATAGCTTCCTCTTGAGATGTCCCAGATCCGACTGATCCTGTTTTTGTATCCTCTATTCAGTTTCCATCTTCAGGATACGGGGGGCGCATGCGGAACGCCATGACCCAGGTCATGAGAACATGCGATACGGCAAAGAGCGGCGGCGATCCAGGGGCGTATCGCCGCGAGGACGCGTTCCCGGCGCAGGCTCCCGGCGGATGGTGTGGGAATGCGCTGAAAGGGGTATAATGTCATTGTGTCGTACGCGATAGGTGGAGCGGCACGCGGGAAGCAATGATCCGCGTCCTCGATCTGGTCACCTTGGACGCGTGGAGCCAGTGGTGAAACCGGCCCGATCATCCGGATGATCGGGTTTTTTAATAAGGCCCGGGCGGTTACCGGAGACGAGGTGATGTAACGCGCGTCTTGACCGGGATACGGGCAGGTTCTCGGGTCAAGGTCAGAACGGGTTCGGCGTAGATATTTGGGTAAGGTCGATCTTCCGGACACGGAATTCCGGACCTCATCTACATCACTCTCATGCTTTGACGCCCCAGGCCGCCCAGGCCGGCCGCGACGGCTCCCGGCGCACTTATTCGCCCCCGCGTCGTATTCGCCCCTAGGAAAAGAGCCGGCCGGCTATCCGATAACGGCGACCGTACACATGGGAGGTGAGGTCTTGGAAAGCTTCAAAAAAGGGATGGCCTTGCTCGCCGCCGTGACTCTGCTGCTCCTTTCCCTGTTGTCGGGGCTGATCTCCGCCACTTCCTCCGAGAGCGAGGGCATCGACAGCGAGAGCGCGCCGTCCGGCATGTACGTTCAGGAGGACACGGGCAGCGGCGATGGAGTCCTCCAGGCCGATTGCGGCGAGTCGGGAGGGGGCGAAGAAGCCCTCGACCCCACGGGACCAGAGGCAGGCCCAGAAGAGGACCTCGGGAGCGGAAAGGCCGAGGCGGATTCCCCGGACACCATGGAGGGCAAGGACGCGGGCGGCATGGGCGCTGATGCCGCTTCCGGCACGGAGAGCGAAGGCGGGAAGGTCGGTGCCGGCAGCGAAGCCGGGCCCGCCGGACCACCGGGTGGGCTTCCTGGGGCGGGAGGCGGGCTCCTCGCCGCGCCGGCGAGCGAGGCTGTGGACGGCGCCGCGGGCACGGCGGGCGGGCTTCCCACACCCGGGGTCTCCGCGCTCATCGACTACACCTCGGTGCAGCCGGAGGTGGTCGATCCATGGCAGTCAGGCAACGCCCAGGCGGAATGTGAGAGGGCCGGCTGCGCCTGCCCCTACGCCTACAAGATCGATGGATGGGGCCAGGGCATGGACGGCACCTACGCCACCGGCGAGGGGAACGCCATCACCATCTACGGCAGCGATGGCAGCGCCTTCTACTGGTCATCCGTCTGGCCGGTCTGCTGCGTGATCGTCAAGGGAGGCACGGGCGCCAATATTTTCCGTTACGGCTCCGGCGGCTCCTACGGCGACGGGGCGCTCTACGCACCTTTCAGGCCCCCGGGATCGCCGGGCGACCCCACCCACGGCATCAGCCACGTCACCTTCTGCTTCGGACCTCCTGAGAACGGCCTCGGCTCCATCTGCGGCACCAAATGGGAGGACCGCGACTGCGACGGCAGGCACGACTGGGGCGAGCCTCCCGTGTCCGGCGTCACCATCGAGCTCTATGACTCCGAGGGCGGACTGGTGGCCACCACCGTCACCGGCGAGGACGGCACCTACTGCTTCCCCCGCCTGGCGCTGGGAAGTTACACGGTGGTGGAAAGGCCCGGGGAGGGCTGGTACGCCAAGAACCCCTCCGACGGCTCGCAGGACGTCGTGCTGAGCTGCCTGAGGCCCCGGGCCTGCGGGGTCGACTTCATCAACGCCCGCCTGGGCAGGATATACGGCTTCAAGTTCTTCGACCGGGACTGCGACGGGAGGTGGGACGGCAATGAGCCCGGGCTGGAGGGCGTGGTCATCGAGCTCTGGAAGGACGGCGAGCTGAAGACCTCCGTCTCGACGGACGAGCGCGGCGGCTATGCCTTCGAGGAGCTCAAACCCGGCCGCTATACGGTGAAGGAGATCGTCGAGAAAGGCTGGTACCATACCACCCCGAACCCGATCTGGGTGTGGCTGAAGTGCGGCGAGGAGGAGAGGGTCGATTTCGGGAACACGCGGCTGGGGACCATCCACGGCTACAAGTTCCTGGACGCGGACTGCGACGGGGTGATGGACGAGGGCGAGGAAGGTATCCCCGGCGTGCGCGTGGAGCTGAGGTCCCTGTGCGGCGTCAGGGAGGCCTGGACGGACGAGAGCGGCCACTACAGCTTCGAGGGCCTGTGGCCGGGCCCCTACAAGGTGGTGCTGGACACGGACACCGTGCCCGAAGGCCACTACCATACCACCGGCACCAGGAAGCTGCTCTGGCTGTGCTGCTGCGAAACCGAGAAGGTGGACTTCGGCAACGCCAGGTACCTCTCCATCTCCGGAGCCAAGCTCGACTGCCACGGCGAGCCCGTGCCGGGGGTGCTCATCGAGCTCCGGCAGGGAGACAAGCTGCTCGCATCGGCCACCACGGACGATAGCGGGGAGTATTCCTTCGGGTCTCTGCTGCCGGGCAACTACACGGTCAGGGAGGTGCTGACCGAGGAACAGCTCGCAGAGTGGTACGCCCTCTATCCCGAGGGCGGCGTCTTCCCGGACCTGCAGCTGGTATGCGGACAGGACATCAACGACCTGGACTTCATCAACGCCCGCTACGGCTCCATCTGCGGCGCCAAGTGGGAAGACCTCGACGGCGACGGGAAGCACGACGAAGGGGAGCCTCCGGTGGAGGGGGTCTCGATCCAGCTCTGGAGCCGGGCGGAGGCCAGCAGCGAGGCGGTAACAGCCCAGGAACCGGAGAACGACGGCTGGACGCTCCGGGAGGAGACCGCCACGGCGGAGGACGGATCCTACTGCTTCCGCGGGCTCAAGCCCGGCATCTACCGCGTGGTGGAGGTCTTGGGCGAGGAGCAGCTCGAGGAGTGGTTCACGGTCGCTCCCGAGGGCGGCGTGCACGACGGCGTGGAGCTCGTCTGCGGTGAGAGCATCGAGGGCCTGGACTTCCTCAACGCACGTTACGGCTCCATCATCGGCTACAAGTACGAGGACCTGGACGCGGATGGGACCCTCGACGAGGGCGAGCCCGGCTTCGCGGCGGTGGCCATCGTCCTCAAGCGGGGCGATGACGTGGTCGCGACCACCACCACGGGGGAGGGCGGCCGCTTCTCCTTCGCCCACGTTGAGCCTGGTACCTACGACATAGAGGAGATCCTGGACGCCTACGTCTACACCAAGGCCTCCACCACCATCACGGGGGTGGTGGTGGTATCCGGCCAGGAGACGGTGCTCGAGGAGGACTACTTCCTCAACTATCGCCGGGGCTCCATCACCGGCTACAAGTACCTGGACGCCGATGCCGACGGCTCCCTTGGAGAAAGCGACCGGCCGTGGGACGGGTCCGCCAACCCCGTGGTCATAGAGCTGGTGAGAGACGGCACGATGGTGGGTACGTTCACCATCCGGAGCGACGACGGCATGTACTTCTTCAGAGACCTTGAGCCCGGTTCCTACACGGTGAGGGAGGCGCAACCTTTCCCCGAGAGGATGAAGAGCAAGGCGCCCACCAGCGTCACCGTGACGGTTACCTCTGGAGTCGACATAATCCTGGGGACCGAGGACTACTTCCTCAACTACCTGGAGCCCGAGGTGGCCCCGGAGGTCATCACGCCCCCGGTCGCGCCCCAGGTACAGCCGGAGCTGACGGGCCAACTCCCCGCCACCGGCGCTGACCACTTGCCGCTGTTCCTGGTCTCCGGCATGCTGACGCTCCTCGGGATTCTGGCCCTGGGCCTGGGCATCCTGCGTATGCGCCGTACATGACGCGGAATAAGCGCATCCAAGAAAGGGCCCCCGCGGGGGCCCTTTCTTTGTCTCGTGTCCTGCAGCCGTGCCCCTGACCCCGCCCTATCCGGGCACCCTCACGGCCAGGAGGTGCTCGTAGAGCTCGTTGCGGCAGAACTGGTCGTAGTCATAGTAACCGCGCACGATGTCCAGGCGGGCGAGGTGCGCTCCTCCCTCCCACGACTGCAGGGTGCGGGCGTCGCGCCAGTACTTCTCCACGTAGTAGTCGCTCACGTAGCCGTATGATCCCATGAGCTCCATGGCGCGGTTGGTGGCGTGGAGGGCCGCCTCGCAGCAGAATACCTTGGCCAGGGAGGCCCGGGAGAGCATGTGCATCGAGGAGCCGTCGCCGTAATCCTCCGGGCGGTCGAATATATATGCCGCGTTGAGGCAGGCGTCCCTGGCCACCTGGATGCCGGTTGCGATATCCGCGAGGATGGCCGCGCAGACGGTGTGCTGGCGGATGGGCTTGCCGGCCGCCATGCGGTCGGAGGTGAAGGAGAGCACCTCCTCGAAGGCCCCCTGGGCGCAGCCCACCGCCAGGGCCCCCGCGAGCAGGCGCGCGAAGGAGATGTTTTCGCGCAGCAGGCGCGCGTCCTCCCCGGGACCCGAGGCCCTCCATTCCCGCGGCGCGGCGGCACCCTTGAGCTCCAGGCCGCCCAGGCGGCACCCGCGCATGCCCGTCAGGTCTTCCCACCCCGCAAAGCGCAGGCCTCCCGACCCTCCGTCCAGATATACGAGGGCGACGCCCTCCTCGCCGCTCTCCGCGCCGGTGGTGCAGGCGATGCAGTACATCCCCGCCAGGCCCGCGTTCACGCACCAGGCCTTGGCCCCTTCCAGCTTCCACGCGTCGCCTTCCAGCCTCGCGGTGGTGGCGAGCGCGGTCCCGCGCAGGTCCGGGTTCTCGATATCGCTCCCGGAATCCGGCTCGCATACGGCGTAACCCCCCAGGAAGACCTCGCTCTCCTGCGCGAAACGCGGCCCGAAGGCCTCCAGCACCGCCCGATTTCCCGCCTTCACCGCCGGGCGCATGGCCAGTATTCCCGCCGCGATGTTGTAGAACAGGGAGGCGTCCCCCCTGCCCATCTCCTCGGCGATAAGGCAGTTGCTGAGTGCCGAGGAGATGCCCATGCCCCCGTATTCCTCGGGCAGGAACCCCCCTTGCAGTCCCAGGGGGAGGAGGCGGGCCTGCACCTCCTCGCGCAGGCGGAAATCCCCACGCGCGCTCTCCTCCAGCTCCCTGCGCACGGGCATGACCTGTCCCTCCACGAAGTCGCGCGTGGAGCTCACCACCAGGCGGTCGGAGGGGCTGAGGAGCTCCCTGATGACGCGGTTCTCTTTTTTCTCAATGGAAACCTGTTCCACGGCCTTCAACCTCCCTTTGGTCCACTACCGGACGGAACATCCCGGACATGGGGCACCGGTCCGGTTCCACACCTGCTCAGTTACACGCCGCCTCCATGCCGATCCCCCCGGCCGCTCCATCAGGCGCCCCGCATCGCCCGCATGCCGTCGTAGAGCTGGTTGGGATGGAACTGGTCGTAGTCGTAGTATCCCCTGGCCACGTCCAGCCTGCCCAGCTGCGCTCCTCCTTCCCAGAGCTGGATGATCTTGTTGTCGCGCCAGTACTTCTCCACGTGCCAGGCGCTCGCGCAGCCGTAATGCCCCATGAGGTCCATGGCTTGGTTGGTGACCTTCACCGCCATGTCGCAGCAGAAGACCTTGGCGACGGTGGAGCGTGAGAGCATGTGCCTGCCGGTGCGTTTACCATATGTTTCCGGGTGATCGAACATGTAGGCGGCGTTGATGTAGGAGTCCCGGCCCACCTGGATGCCGATGGCCATGTCCGCGAGCACGTTGGCCGCCAGGGTGTGCTGGCGTATCGGTTTCCCCGCCACCTTGCGTTCGTTGGTGAATGCCAGGACCTCGTCGAAAGCCCCCTGGGCGATGCCCACCGCCCAGGCGGCGCTGAAAAGACGCGCGAAGATGAGGTTGTCGTGGAGCAGCTCGGCGTCCAGTCCCGGCCCCCCGGCGCGGTACTCCCTGGGCACCCTCACGTTGTCGAAATAGAAATCCCCCTCCCGGCTGCTGCGGAAGCCCACCTTGTCCTCGAACCTCCCGAAGCTGAAGCCCTCGATGGGCACGGGCACGTAGATGAGGGCTATGCCCTCGTCTCCCAGGGAGGGATCGGTGTTGCAGACCACGCAGTAGACGTCGGAGACCCCGGAGTTGGTGGGCCAGACCTTGGCGCCGTTGATCACCCACTCGTCCCCGTCCAGCACCGCGCGGGTGTGGATCCCCTTTCCCCTCATGTCCACGTTCTCGATATTGCAGCCGCCGGACGGCTCGGTCATGGCGAAACAGGCCACGTAGGGCTCCCCGGACAGGAAGCGGGGGGCGAAGTCCCTGAGCACGGTATCATTGCGGGCGATGCACGCGGGCCGGAACGCCCAGGCGCCTCCCGCGGGGGCCGCGCAGCACGCGGGCTCGCCGCGCCCGAACTCCTCCACCACCAGGCTGTAGGTGAGGGCGGAGGTCAGGTTCCAGCCTCCGTATTCCATGGGCAGAAAGGCCCCCTGGAATCCCAAACCCACTATCTTCCTCTGGATCTCCCTCACCAGCTCGAAATCGCCGCGCGTGCTCGCCTCCATCTCCCGGCGGATGGGCATTATCTCCCGCTCGATGAACTCCCTTATCAGCCCGACTATGAAGCGGTCGCCGGGGCCCACCAGTTCATGCATGAAGCGGTTGTCCTTGATCTCGATGCTCACATCCCCCATGACATCGACCCCCTTTCGCGTGCCCGGGCGGGCACGAAAGCCGGTTCCTCCCCGCTGGTTCCCTGGTGTGAAGCTGCGTGGTGTTGCTGCGAGCGTTGTCGGATATGAGGAAATAATATGACCGCGGTCAGAATCTGTCAATCATGGCCCGTGAAACGGGTCGCGACATGGTCTTCTATCCTCGATCGCGTCGATAGGTCCGGGAAGAAGGCGCCGTCCGCGGCGACCCGGGATACGGCCCCTTGACTCCCCGGTTTTTCCACCTCATGCGACGGGCGGGCTATTATCCCATCCCGTCACGCGGCCGTGGCCGTTCACCCCTACGACTCGGCAGGCGAGATGATATAGGAGATGGTGGCCGGCCCCGCAGAGGTCCACTCGACCCTTGCCCTCACTCCCTCCATGACCTGGTAGAAGGCGGCCAGCCTCCCGGCGATGAAGTATTCGTTGTAGGGATTGTCTATCCACACCCGCAGCACTCCGCCCGAGGTGTTTTCCACCTCACCCGCGAGCCCTTGGCCGTACAGGGGCAGCAGCGAGAGCATCTCCTGCAGGAGGTCGCCGCGCTCCTCGCCCCGCTGGCCGGTCATGCCTATGTCGCGCAGCATCTTGAGGGTCCGCTCCCTCTCGGCATCCACGATGATGGGGACCACGTCCTCCCCCAGCTCCCGCACCAGTTCCCTGGTGACGAGGTGAAGCGAATGTCCCTCCCAGTTGAGCATACGCACGCCGCGGCGCCGGTCCACGATGATGCCCTCGTTCTCCCTCCATTCCATGTGCCTGATGTCCAGGGGTACGCCGCAGCGCGGGCAGCGATGGTGCCGGTAACCGCCCTCCTTCAGGGGCGGATAATCCACTTCCAGCCGCTCGGAGAGCTCGGGCTTGCGCTCCGTGACCTCCACCCGCAAGAGGTATTCCCCATCCAGCTCTTTCCAGAAAGAGCGCAGGGGCTTTCCCTCCAGGGCCTCGAAGGCGCCCACCACCACCGCCGCCATGAGGTCCAGGTCCCAGGGGTTACGCATGCGGGCCACCCCGTATCTCCCCCGCCGGTATTCCACGGTGGCGGAGTGGGCGGTGCCGGTCATGGCGGCCAGGCTGTGGAAGAAATGGACCGCCCCCCGCCGGAAAGGGGGGATGCCCAGGGCCAGTCGCCTGGACCGGGAACGCAGCAGGGCCTCCACCACGATGCGCGTGGAGTTGCGCTCCGCCTCGTAGAAGATGCGGTTGACCGGGAAACCCAGTCCCTGGGAGATGCGGGCGCGCGTCTCCGGCAGCAGATCCGCCTCTATGAAGACCTGGCGGATGCGGGGATCCGCCTTGCTGGAGATGACGCCGTTGGGGAGCCAGCGGTTGAAGCGACCGATCATGCGCGGCACGCCGCATACCGAACACCGACTGTAATGCATCTCCGCTCCCCGCTCACAGATACCACGGACCGGATTCTATTGTAGGACGAGCGCCGCCTGGCGCTCAAGGCAGCACTGCGCGTGGAAGAGCCAGCCCCTGGCGGCGGCGCAGAAATGGTGGTGCCCGGGGCGGGAGTCGAACCCGCACGGGTTTCCCCGAGGGAGTTTAAGTCCCTTGTGTCTACCGGTTCCACCACCCGGGCACGTTTCCGCGAGATATGGCGATCTCTATTATAAACGTTATGAACGCCGCCGGCGCCGGGGCGGGAACGCCGGCGGCGGCATCCCCTCAGGGCGCCGACCTCGCCTTCACCATGCGCTTACGAATCGACGGTATCGCGCATCCGCAAACGGCAGAAAACATCTCCCCGCAAAAAACAGCCCGTATTCCCATCGATGCCGCCTCCCGGCACGAGCGGCCTGATGATAAGCGCTCTCAAACAGGGCGCAGCCGGTGATGTACGGGGCATGTGGACCCAGGGGTGGACGTGCGTTCTTCCCGCCGCTTCCGCGTCGCGACACCTCACTCCCGCCGTTCAACACTTCTTGGCAGAAAGGGCGGTGTGCACGGCGTCCACCAACTCCGAGGGTTGGAAGGGTTTGGTCATGTAGATATCCGCGCCCAGCGCCATGGCCTTGCGGACGTCCTCCTCCATATTGCGCACCGTGAGCACGATGACCGGTATGTCCCTGGTCTCCTGGTCTCCCTTGAGCATGCGCAGGATCTCGAACCCGTCCACCTCCGGCATCATGATGTCCAGGATGATGAGGTCCGGCTTGCCGCTGGCGATGGAGCGCCTGGTCTCGTCCTGGTCCCCCATACCCACTATCTGGAAGCCCTCCACCTCCAGGATTATCTGCACCAGGCGGTGCATGGCGGGCTCGTCGTCGATCACCAGTACCTTCTTCTTCTCCATAGCCCTTCCGTGCTTCTTCCTCTTGTCTTCCGTACGTGTTCACATTATACAAAAAGGGCGCTCGCACGCCCTAGGAGATTTTACTACTTTCCGGCCCACGGCGCCAGCGCCCATGTCCCCGCGCCCCGCGGAAGGGAAACCCTCTTCCCGCAGCGACATCCTCGCGACCACGGCGTCCATTCCGGCGACCTCGCCGCTTCTCCGCAAAGTCCTGCTCCCCCGCCTGCCCCGACACCAGACACCCGGCACCCAGCGGGGCTCAAGCCCGAGGCGTGGACGGTGACCCCCAGGCCTCTCCGAAGGCGGCGGCGATGGCCAGCCCGTCGAGGATGTCCTTCTCGCTGACCAGCAGCTCGTCCCATCCCGCGGCGTGCATGAGGGAACGCAGCACCGCCGCTCCTCCCACGATGACGTCGGCGCGGCCCGGCTCCAGGCGCATGAAGTCCCTGCGCTCCGCCAGGGTCCGGGAGGCGAGGCGCCGGTAGAGGGCATCGACCTCCCCGCGCCCCAGGCGGGAATGGTGGATGGCCTCTCCGTCGTATTCCCGCAGCCCCAGGCTCAGGCCCGCCAGCGTGGTCACCGTCCCCGCCAGTCCCACCACCAGCCCCGGATGGTGTCCTGCCAGCTCACGTGCCGCCGCGCCCATCACGCCGCGTAGGTATCGCTCCATGGCCTCCAGTTCATCCCGCGCGGGAGGGTCGGCGTGCAGGAACCTCTCGCTCATGCGCACGCAGCCCACCTCCAGGCTGCGGTCCAGCAATATCTCTCCGCCCCGCCCCACGATGATCTCCGTGGAGCCGCCGCCGATATCGAGGACCAGGACCGGCCTGTCCTCGGGGCGCAACGGCCCCAGGTCATAGGTGGCCCCGAGAAAGGATAGCGCGGCCTCCTCGCGGCCGCTGAGGACCCTGGGCTCGGTCCCCAGTATCCCCGCCGCGGCGCTCAAGAAAGGGCCCGCGTTTCCGGCATCCCTGGCCGCGCTGGTGGCCGCCGCGCTCCTCACCGCCACGCCTTCCCGGTCCATTAGCCGGCGGTATTCGCGCAGCACCGCCAGGGTGCGCTCCACCGCTTCCTCGCGCAGCGTGCCGCTGCCGTCCACCCCTTCCCCCAGCCGGGTGATGGCCATGCGTCTGTGCAGCGTCACCAGGCGGGGATGCTCCCGGTCGCCGGAAACCCCGGCCACGAGCAGGCGCACGGAATTGGTCCCCACATCCACCGCCGCCACGCGCAACGCGCCCAAATCATCTCCTCCCGCGCAGGAAGGGAGCGCAATCGCCCCCGCATTCACTTTCCTGTATTCCGCCCAGCTCCCGCGCCACCTCCGCGCCCACCGGGTTGCCGCCCCCCGCGAGAAAGTGGGCGAGGTGGGCATGCAGACACTTCGTTCCTCCGCTCGCCGTGCCCCCGATCCCTCCGCGGGGCGAGAAATACCTCTCGCAGTCCTCCCGGGCCCCCAGCCTTTCCGCCCACTCCGCCCTCAACGCGGCGTATTCACGCTCCGCGCGTGAGAGCTCCTCCCCGAACCCCGGGTCCTCCCGCATCCTGCCGCGCAGCCGGTGCCTGAAATCCCCGCTCTCCAGGCGCGATACCGAGCGCTGCAGGAGGGGACAGGTGAGCCAGAAAAGGGTGGGGAAAGGGGTCCCGTCCGGCAACAGGGGCGGCGTCGCGATGACCTGCACCACGCCGTGTGGGCAGCGCGAAGCCACCCTGATCTCTCCCCGCAGGGGCCGTCCCAGTTGCCGCTCCGCCGTCTCTCTATCCCGCGCGTCTATCCGCATGCCGTCCATCGCTATCCATTCTACCAACCGCCGGCTTCCGCGGCGTCCGCGCTTCCGCCGGGCCGTACGGCCTCTCCCGACCGGCCTCGGCGGCGCAAGGCCCTTATTCCACGCCATCACCTCCGCGTCGGATATCCTCGCCCCCGAAAAGGCGGCGGAGCGGCGTCGACGCCGGCGGAACCTGGTAGAAGCTTCCAAACAGTTGCCACGCGGGTCATGGAGGCGTTCTCACTTCGGCCTGGAGGCCATGAAGATCTTGAAGGTGGCCACGGCCTTCTCTTTTCCCTCTTGGTCCACGATCTTCTGCTGGAAAGTGACCACCCCGCCCAGCTCGCTCTTCTCCTTCTTCTCCGTGACCTCCGCCTCCACGTGGATGGTGTCCCCGATCTTGGTGGGCCCCACGAAACGCACGCGGTCCATGCCGTAGAAGGCCACGATGGCATAGTCGGTGAGGGGCATGAGCCCGGAGGCGGCGGAAAGCACCAGCATGCCGTGGGCTATCCTCTCGCCGAAGGGGCTCTTGGCGGCATACTCCTTGTCCACGTGCAGGGGATACCAGTCGCCGCTGAAGGCGGCAAAGTTGACGATGTCCGCCTCGGTGATGGTGCGGCCGCGGCTGACGTAGACGTCTCCGACCTCGAAATCCTCGAAATACTTCATCTCTCCCTCCTCATCCCGTCACGTATACCGAGTCGCCGCAAGTGATTATATCCCAAAACGCCATCGTGCCCTTACCGGCGGTCGCCGCGGCGGAGGCCAGCCACGCCGTGGCCACCCGCTCCTGTCAGGAGAGAAAGAGGATGGCTGACAGCGGAGCGAATCACCTGCTGGAATACCTTAGTGTCCAGTTTTAAAGCTTAGACTGTCTACTTTTGGATTTTAGATCACAGCGGCCACCCGCTGCTTGCCTTTCAAGCTCGCCGCGGTTATGCTAGAAGGGTCACAAATTGTTAAGTAGAGGTTAATAGTCGGCGCGTCGAAAGGAGCGGGGAATGGCACTGAGTCTTTTTTTCACCGAGGAACACGAGATGCTGCGCCAGAGCATCCGCGAGTTCGTGGAGAAGGAGCTGGCGCCCCACGCCGATGAGTGGGAAGAGGAGGGGATGTTCCCCGACTGGGTGTTCAAGCGCATGGGCGAGCTGGGATTCCTGGGCCTGCACTATCCCGAGGAATACGGCGGCGGCGGCGGCGACTACTTCACCAATATCGTGCTGGCGGAGGAGATCACCCGCTGCGGTTCGGGAAGCCTGGGCATGGCCATCGCCGTGCAGGTGGGCATGGCCACCCCGCCCATCCTCGCCTTCGGCACCGAGGAGCAGAAGCAGAAATACCTCGTGCCCGCCATCAAGGGCGAGAAGATCGCCTGCCTTGGCATCACCGAGCCCGGCGCGGGATCGGACGTGGCCAGCGTGAGCACCTTCGCCGAGAAGATCGACGGCGGCTGGAAGGTCAACGGAAACAAGATCTTCATAACCAACGGCTACCGCGCGAACTTCATGACCCTGCTGGCCCGCACCGAGAAGACCAAGGGCTACAAGGGCATGAGCCTCTTCCTGGTGGATACGGACACCCCCGGTTTCGTGGTCAGCCGCAAGCTGGACAAGGTGGGATGCCGGGCCTCCGACACCGCCGAGATCTTCTTCGAGGACATGGTCATCCCCGAGGACGCTCTGCTCGGTGAGGAGGGCCGCGGATTTTACAACATCATGTGGGAGCTGCAGGGAGAGCGCCTCATCGGCTCCGCCCTGGCCATCGCCGGCGCCAAGCTCACCCTGGAGGGCGCCATCGCCTACACCAAAGAGCGCGTGCAGTTCGGCAAGCCCATCTGCAAGAACCAGGCCATCGCCCACCGCCTCGCAGACCTGGCCGCCAAGATCGAGGCGGCGCAGGCGCTCATCTACCTCACCGCCTGGAAGGTGGACCAGGGGGAGTACCCGGTGAAGGAGATCTCCATGGCCAAGCTCATCAGCGCCCAGGTGGCCTGCGAGGTGGCCGACGAAGCCCTGCAGTTCATGGGGGGATACGGCTACATGATGGAATACCCCGTCCAGCGATCCTGGAGGGACGCGCGCCTGGGACGCATCGGCGGCGGCACCGACGAGATCATGCGGGAGATCATCGCCACCACCATGGGGCTCTATGCCTAGAAGCTCCGGGGAAGCAGAAAGGGCGCGGGCGACCGCGCCCTTTTCATTGCGCCCGACACCGGGTGCAGACCTTCCTCGGTCAAGGTGCGCTTTCCAAACCGGACCTACGGAAATCTAGGCTCCCGGACGCCTTGCCGGTGCCCGGCGGGCGTAACCGTGCCTTCGCGCCGCAGACCTGCCTTGCGGGGTCGAAAAAAGGGCGCGGGCGACCGCGCCCTTCGGCTGCCTTTCCGGTCAGGGGAGATAGACCGTGGCCTCGCCGCCCTTGAGGACGTCGCTCCCGTCCGACTTCTCCGCCCACACGTCCAGCACCACCAGGTTGCCCTCGAGCTTCTCGCGCACCCTGCCCTTGAAGATCACCGTGTCCCCGGGGATGACCATGCCCCGGAACTGGCAGGAGAGCTTCTTGAGGTAGCCCGGATCCCCGATCCAGTCCACCACCGTCTTGCCCAGCAGCGCCATGTTGAAAAGCCCGTGGGCGATGACGTCGGGAAGCATGGCCACGTCCTTGGCGAAGAAGGGGTTGGTGTGGATGGGGTTGAAGTCGCCGCTGGCCCCGGCGTAGATCACCGCGTCCATGCGGTCGAACTGGTGGGTGAAGGAGGGGATCTCCTGTCCCACCTGCACGTCGTCGTACTTGAGGTTGCAGAGCTCGGTCATGGCCATCAACCTCCCCTGATGATGAAGGTCGCCCGCGAGCGGCATACCAGCTCGTCGTTCTGGTTGCGCGCCTCTCCCTCGTAGACCACGAAATCGAGGTTGCCCTTCTCGTAGATGTCGGCGATCTTCCCCGTCTCCGTGATCACGTCTCCGGGCTTGACCACCGTGAACCACTCGAACTCCTGGGCGCCGTGCACCAGCATGGCCAGGTTCAGCTTGATCTCCTGATCGACGAGCACCATCCCCGCGCCCCGCAGTGCGTACACGGCGGCGAAGTTGGGCATGCCGATGATGTCACCGTACCTGGTCTGCCTGGCGAACTCGCGGTCGTGATAGATGGGGCGGAAGTCCTTGGCCGCGGCCGCGTATTCCTTCATCTTCTCGCGGCCGATCTCGTACTCCAGGGGACCGTAGGTCTTGCCGATCCACTTGTGATCAACCATGGCCTCACTCCTTTCAACGTCTTCCCCTCCCCGGCAAGAGCAAGAAGATTCTAACATCGCGCGGGGATGCCGCGAAAGATGCCGGAGTCCCTTTACCTCGTCCCGCCGCGGCCGGGGCCTGCACGCACGGGCTCAGATCCTTCCGCCCCTCTCCTCGTAGAGCCGCGGCAGGAAGGAGGCCAGGTTGTTGTACTCGATGAGGCTGTGGCCTGCCCACAGGGACTCAGATCTTCCCGCCCATCTCCTCGTAGAGCCGCGGCAGGAAGGAGGCCAGGTTGTTGTACTCGATGAGGCTGTGCAGGCAGTTGTTGCGCGCGAGGTCCATCATCCTGAAGGGCATGGGTCTCTTCACCCGTCTGGGCGCGCCGTTCTTCATGGTGTACCCGATCCAGTAACGACTGCGGTATTCCACCCCGCCCTCCACCTCGCGCACGGCGTGGAAGAAGACGTTGAAAGGCGTCTTCAGCAGGTCGAGCACGACGTTTGCGCAGTAGGCACGCGATATCTCCGGTTCCCTGAACATGCTCATGTCCAGGCCGAAATCCCGCGGTGAGAAGAAGTGGATGGCGATCCTCTGGGCTCCCCGCAGGTTGAAGCCCTCCACGGGGTAGTGGGTACTGCCGTAGTTCCGATCCCGGAGCGGAACCCCGGAGCTGTCCAGGTGCCGTGCGGGGTCCTTCACGCCGATGTCCACGTGCGCGACGGGACACCAGATGGCGTAACGCAGCCCCTCCAGGGGATGCCAATTGAACCACCAGTCCAGCATCTCGGGGGCGACCCCCGGCATCCTCACCAGGGTGGCCGCGAAACCGCTCCCGTCGGGCATGACCGTATATCCCGTCTCCACCTCCAAGTACCCGGGCTTCATGAGGTCGTCTCGCGCGTGGATGGAGGTGGCCCTGGCGGGGTCAACGGGACCGGCGTTTACCTTCTCCAGGTCCTCGGCGGGGACCTCCGCAAGCTCCCTATGGAGATACCCGGCATAGGGCTTCTCCTTCTCCTCTTCCGCCAGCTCGCGGCGCTCCATCCCGCGGATGTCGTCCATGCTCACGGGATGTGGAAAGACTTTATCCATCCTCACCAGCAGGTTCCTGATGCTCAACCCTCGATCCCTCCTCTCTCTGCCCTTGTCCTGGCCGCTCCTTTATCTGACCGCGCGCGAGAGGGCCCGCTCTCCGCGTCCTCTTCGTCTCTCTTGCGGCGCGGCCTACTCCTTTTTCGCAGCGGAAAGGGCCGAGTCTCCGGACCCGGGCCGGATCGCCATGCATCACCCGGCGCCGTCCCGGACCGAGAACCCGGCCCCTTGGCCCCGTATGGACCTCACTCACTCTCCATCGCGGTTACGGGCTTGCGTGCCCTCGCCGTCGCAGGTGCCGTCCTGGAGCCTCTCGCGCACGCGTTCGCAGTCGCCGTTGCACTCGCCTGCCTGGTTCGCCTCTCCCGCCTGCGCTCCCTCCGTCGGATCTTCGTTTCCCGCGCGGTTGCGAGTCTGGGTGCCCTCGCCGTCGCAGGTGCCGTCCTGGAGCCTCTCGCGCACGCGTTCGCAGTCGCCGTTGCACTCGCCTGCCTGGTTCGCCTCTCCCGCCTGCGCTCCCTCCGTCGGATCTTCGTTTCCCGCGCGGTTGCGAGTCTGGGTGCCCTCGCCGTCGCAGGTGCCGTCCTGGAGCCTCTCGCGCACGCGTTCGCAGTCGCCGTTGCACTCGTCCATGCCCTCGCAGTGCTCGGACCTCAAGCGTTCACCCTCGCCGCCGTTCCCGCACGCGAAGCGAAGGGCTTCCGCCCCGGTGCCCCTTCCGCTTGACCTCTTGGGGCCGCCCGCCGACCCTGCCGCTACGGCGACGCCCACGGACACGACCAGTGCCGCGGCCAGCGCCAGCGCCACCACCACCGTGCTCTTCCTCTTCATCCACTCTCACCTCCTTATCTCCATACATATCGCCGTGTTTACGGGCCCTCGGCAGGGATGCCGTCGATGCCCCGCGAGCCCGCCTGCATTCCCGCGACCCGCCCGCCGCCCCTCCCCGGGACCGTTCCCGGGCCGTGCGCGGCGCCTTCCCGCCGCCGGGGATACCTCCGTCCGGCGACGCCGCGGTTTTTCGCCCCGCCTTTCCGGAGCCTCCGACCTTAGATACGCTCGCCGGCCTCCAAATGTACGCGATTGCGGCAATGGGCTCGAGCGGGCGCGCGGCCGGTAGGGGCGGGGTTCGTCTCCCGGAAACGGACGGCGCGAGCAGGGGGTGGAAGATCATGGCCGCGTATGCGTACATATGATTAAGTCATGGCGTATTAAGGGTTGAGAACAACGAAAGGATGTTCGCTTGACGCCCCTCGAGGAGCTTGCGGTAAGGACGGCCGGCGGAGACCGGGACGCTTTCGCGGAGCTGTATCGGTCGCTGATCGACCCCGTGTTCCGCTACCTTTACTGGAACACCGGGTCGCAGGAGGATGCCGAGGACCTTGCGGAAGAGGTGTTTCTCAAAGCCCTTCTGAACATGGGTTCGTTCGATCCCAGGCGCGGCCCCTTCAAAGCCTGGATCTTCCGCATCGCACGCAACCTCATGATCGACCATCAGCGCAGGCGGAGCAGGAGGGGTTGTGAGGAGCTGGGCGAAGACGTCGATGACGGCTCCGAGCCGGTACCGCAGCGTCTCGAGGACGAGGAGCGCGCGCGGACCCTGCGGGAATGTCTGCGCGAGCTGCCCTCGGCACAGCGACAGGTGATAGCCATGAAGTATTTCGCGGGGATGAGCAATGCGGAGACGGCGAGAGCGCTGGGCAGGAGCGAGGGAGCGGTGAACGCCCTGCAGAACCGTGCCCTGCGCCGCCTGGGCAAGAGCCTGCGCGAGCTCGGTTGGGAGTGATCTTACCATGAGAGCCAGAGAGAGGAAGGAACTGGAAACACGCGGGGGGGCTTTTCTCGCTAGCATTGAGGGGCCGAGCGCGCCCCGTCGCCTGCGGGAATACGGAGCGCAGCGGATCTGGTCGCAGGCGCAATCCCTGAAGGAGTCCGGAGCCGGGGCGGAGGTCCGGCGCCTCGTCCGCAACCCCGCCTTGCTGCGACACGCCCTGGTGGCCTGCATCATCCTGTTGCTGGTCCTGACCCTTTCCACCACCGGCGCCTACGCCCTCTCCTCCGGGGCGCAGCCGGATTCCGCCCTCTACGGGTTGAAGATCTTCTTCGAACGGGCGCGCCTCGCCCTGACCTTCTCGGGCTTGGAGGAGGCGCGCGTGGAGATGGAGTACTCGCTGCGCCGCATGGAGGAGATCGAGAACCTGGCCTCGCGCGGCACGGGGAAGGGAGCCGACCGCTGGCTCGCGGAATACGCCCGCAACCTCGAGGGAGCCGGATCCTACCTGGAGAGCGTCTTTAACGAGGAGGCATCCGCCCTCTCCCTCGGTTTCCAGGAGATGCTCGATGCCCAGGCAAAGCGCCTGGAAAGCCTGCGCGACCTCGAGCCGTCACAGCTCGTGGAGAGCCTCGACGCCGCGTATCATGCCTGCAACCGGCAAAGGGAACGCATGCGGCGCCGCTGCGGTACCGATGGAGGAGAAAAGGACGGCGGTAAAGGCCAGCCGGACGACGGCGGAAAGAGCGGGAACGGTCAAGGGGGGCCGGGCTGTTCCTCCGAGAGCGAGGGCTCTGTTCCATCAGGTTCGGGAGACGCTACATGCTCGCAGCAGACCGGCACCGAAAGCGCCGCCGCTGCCACGGGAAACAACGATGACGAGATCGGCGGACAGGCGCAACCGCAAGATGGGGAGCGGCTATACGAGGGTCCATACGGCGGTAAGACGGGAGGATCTTCCGCGACGCCCGGGACCGAAGGCGAGGGATCCCCTGGCGGCTACATGCCCCGCCGGGGATGCCATATGCCCTGAGCTGCGCCGGCAATCCTCTAAATCAGTGGTCAGCTTTCCCGGTTGCATACCCCACCGGGGACGCCGTTCGCCTTGGACTACGCCGACGATCTCCAAAAAAGACTTTGTAGACTTTCCAAGTCGCATGCACAGCCGGGCGCCATGCGACATGAAAAACAGCCCCTAGGGAACCGGGGGCTGGTCCTGTGCGGGCTCAGGGGTCGTCGCCACTTTCTCCTCCTCGATGCCCGGCGCTGCCTCCCCCGGGGTGTCCAGGATCACGACGGGTATCTCTCCCGGCTTGACGTAGCCCATACGGCGCGCCTCTCCCTCCACGTAACGGTCGGTGAGGTCCCGCGCCCTGCGCTCCTCCAGGGTCCGGGTGATCTCCTCCTCCTCCGCCAGGCGGGCCTCCGTGGCCGCCAGGTTCCGGCGGCTCTCCACCAGGCGCGTCACCGGGGCCCTGAGGAACAGCGCCACGATCCCCAGGCATACCAGCAGGAGGAAGGCCATCAACAGCCGGCGCCGGCGCCTGGCACGGGGCGAGATCTCGACGCGGCGACGGCGCTCCTTCACCTCCGCTCCCGCCGACCTGACGGCATCACCCGGGGAGCCTCCCGCAATTACCCGCAGCCGCTCTCCGCCGCCAGCGGGGCCCATCCTTCCGGGCGAGGACCTCGCCGTACGCCTGCCCCTTGGCGCCGCCGCCGGACGCTCTCCGAGATCCCGGCGTTCCCTTCCCCGCTTACAGCTCGTGCTTTGGTTCGGCCTTGCGGCGGCCCGTGTCGGCCTCGCGCGCCCTCCGGACGCCTTTCCGCCCCCCTGGCGAGTACGCGCGCGGCCAGTGCCTCTTTTCTCGCGGCGCATCGCTTTACTCTTTTTCCCCTCTGCAACAACAATATCTTTTCTCATCACTCATATTATAATCCATCAATATTTTACAGGTCTATAATCTTACAAAAACATTCAACGGCATCAGGCCCGCTTGTGAGGAACCGGCGCCGCCGGATCCGCCCCTCGCGCATCCCCGCCTTTCCCCGGCTGCCCTGGCGACAGGGGAGGGCCGCCGATGGCTGCGCCGAGGGACTGGAAACGTAACCCGTTTTCTCATATAGGGTGGTCGGGGATGGGAGACCCGCCGATGGCTGCGCCGAGGGAGCGGTGACACCACCTCCCTCACGGGTTGATGACAGGCCTCCGCCCAGCCAAAGGGGAGTGGGGGTTACCGTCACCACCCCGTCGAGGGGATATCCGCCGGGAAGAGGCCGCCGGCGCGGCCGGCGTTTGCCGGGATTCCCTCTACGAGGAACTCGGGGCCGGCATCATCCCGGAGGGCCGTCCTCCGTCCAGCGCAGGCTCTCCGCCAGCTCCTCCAGCTCCCGCCTCTTCGCGGGGTCGATGCGCTCCCAGGCGAACTCGGGGCCGGCATCATCCCGGAGGGCCGTCCTCCGTCCAGCGCAGCCTCTCCGCCAGCTCCTCCAGCTCCCGCCTCTTCGCGGGATCGATGCGCTCCCAGGCGAACTCGGGGCCGGCATCATCCCGGAGGGCCGTCCTCCGTCCAGCGCAGCCTCTCCGCCAGCTCCTCCAGCTCCCGCCTCTTCGCGGGGTCGATGCGCTCCCAGGCGAACTCGCTCTCGTCGGTGTAGAAACCCTTGTCCGCGCACTCCCGCGGGTCGAAGGCGGCGGAGATCCTGCGCTGCCACTGGTTGAAGTTGCCGGCCAGGGGGCTCAGTGCCTTGCGCACCGGCGCGATGAACGCGGATAGGGGGGTCATGCACAGGCGAATGGCGTTGAGGGTGGAGCTGAACTCCATGGGATTGAGGGAGTCCAGGCTCTCCTTGCTGTCCACGGAATAGGCGTACAGCACCTCGCAGTGCGCCCAGGCGTTGTTCTCGTAGGGGACGAAATAGGGATTGTTACCCCCGTCCTCCATGAAGGCGCCGCGCGCGAAGAACTCCTGCTTGGCGGCGGCGATGGCGTCCACCCATTTCATCTGCAGGTCCAGGGCTTCGTTGCCGTCAAGGCAGGTGCCGAAGATCCCTCCCGGCCGGAAGGCCAGGGGGATGATGCTCACGCGCAGGAAGTTCAGGGGCATGAAGGCGGCCAGGGGACCCATCCTGTTCACGTCGAGCATGAACCCCTGGTGGTCGAGGACGATGCGCTTGAGCACCTTTTCCTGGTAATCCGCCTCCTCCCGGCTGTCACCGGCGATGACGAAGGTGAGGGGGTAGGCCAGGGTATCGGACAGGATGGACCGCAGAGCCCTGGTCTCGAGGATGTTCATGCCCGAATGCGGCATCACCAGGGCGGTGTAGGCCACGGGCGCGATGCGCACCGCGGCGTATCCTATCTCCGCCTCCCCTATCTTGTACATGGCGTCGGCGAACTCCCGCGCCCCCGGGAAGAAGATCATGTAGAAGCGGACGTTCTCCGGCACCTCCACGCGGGAGTCCAGCACCAGCCCCTCGGCCTCCAGGCGCGGCGGACCGGGCCAGTTGTAGAGCTTGACCGCGCACTTGGTAAATACTCCCATGCCGGACAGGGCCCCCAGGGCGCCGCGCATGATCCCGCGCAGGGAGGGACCCGGCCCGTCGCCGCTGTACCATCCCAGGCCGGAACCGGGCGTGCCCAGCCTCAGCACCTCCCCGTCCGGCAGCACCCATTCCACCCCCAGCACGTTGCGCGCGCTGTAGGCCATGTAGATGCAATCGTGGCCCACACCGCTCATGGAGGTGGCGCTGGCCAGGGGAGAACAGGAGGGGCCCGCCCCTATGATGTGGGTGTTCAGGCCCAGCTTCATGGCCTCGGCCTGGAGCTGCGCCCCGCTCACGTAGGGCTCCACCACGGCGATCATGTTGCGCTCGTCGATCTCCAGGATGCGGTCCATGCGCCGCAGGTCTATCTGCACCACTCCCTCGGTGGTGGGGCCTGACGCCGCGCCCCAGCCGGTGGAGAGGGCCTTGAACCTGAGGCCGTGGCTGTTGCAGGTCCTGATCACCGCCTGCACCTCCCCGGTGGTGGAGGGCAGCACCACCGCCACCGGCCGCTTGATCCACAACGCTGGATCGTCGTTGAGGAAGGGCTGCCAGGCATATCCTTCCAGCACCGCGGGCTCCCGGGAGACGTTCTCGGCCCCCACCGCCTCCTCGAGCTCCTTGTATGCCTCGTCCGAGATCATCTTCACCTCCAGGGGTCGGCGCCGCGCGCGGCGCGATCATGACGAGCCGTCATCCACCCACCCCAGATGATAGCCCAGGAATCGCCGCCCCGTAAACGCTCATCAGAGGGAAGGGACGTCTTCCCGTATGGTGATCTGGCCGGCACGGCGGGGGTCTGCGCCCAAGGCCTGCTCGCGAAGCGCCCCGGGAGCGCCTCGGGCGGGCGGCCCGCGGAAGGGGCGGCTCCGGGCGGCGGAGGGTTCCCGGGATGAGTGCGGGTCGCGTCCCCGTAAGCACCCTATTGCAAGGCGGGTCGATATTCCGAAAACGAATGGAGGCGGCTCCGGCGGCGGACCTCAACACGATGACCCGCAGACCGTGCAGTGGATGGTGTTGGTGACGGGCATGCCCTCCTCGCCCGGCCTCTTTACCCCCGCCGTTATCACCACCACATCCCCCGCTTCCGCCAGGCCTTCCGCGCGCGCCGCCTCCTCCGCGGCGATGAACATCCTGTCCGCGCCGCCCGCCATCCCCTCCAGGCGTGGCAGCACTCCCCAGTAGAGGGTCATGCGCCTGGCCGTCCGCTCGTGCGGCGTGGGGGCGAGGATGGGCTGGCCGGGTCGGAAACGGCTCACCTGCAGGGCGGTGAAGCCCGAATCCGTGGGGGTGACGATGGCCTTCGCATCCAGGCGCAGGGCCAGCTCGCAGGCGGCGTAGGCCACCGCCTCCACCTTTCCCCGGTGTATCCAGCGCCGGCGCTCCTCCAGCCAGCGCTCGTAAGGCAGGGCGGTCTCGGCGTTGAGCACGATGCGCCGCATGGTGCTCACCGCCTCCACCGGATAGGCTCCCACGGCGGTCTCTCCCGAGAGCATGACCGCGTCGGCCCCCTCCAGCACCGCGTTGGCCACGTCGCTCACCTCCGCGCGGGTGGGGCTGGGATGATCAATCATGCTCTGGAGCATCTGGGTGGCGATGATCACCGGCTTGCCGCAGCTCGCCGCCGACTCCACGATACCCTTCTGCAGCAGGGGGACCTCCTCCAGGGCCATCTCCACCCCCAGATCTCCCCTGGCCACCATCACCGCGTCCGCCTCCGCGATGATCTCCTCCGTCCTCTCCACCGCCGCCCGCCTCTCTATCTTGGCGATGACGGGGAGGGAGGAACCCCTCTTCCCCAGTTCCTCGCGCAGCAGGGCGATGTCGGCGGCCGATCCCACGAAGGAAAGCGCCACCCAGTCGATGCCCAGGGAGAGGCCCACCTCAAGGTCGCGGAGGTCCTTTTCCGTGAGGGCGGGCAGGCCCAGCTCGACCCCGGGCGCGCTGATGCCCTTGCGGGACCGCAGCCTGCCCCCCACCTCCACCCTGCAGCGGGCCCCGACGGGAGACGCCTCCAGAACCCGCAGGCGAAGCGCCCCGTCGTCCAGCAGGACCTCGTCCCCGGACCCCAGAGCTCCCGTAAGCCCCTCTTCCTCCACGGGGATGCAAGAGGCGGAGCATCCCGGCTGCAGGCTGGCACTGAGCACCACCTCCTGCCCCGGTGAGAGGTCGATGCCGCCTCCCGGCAACACCCCCACGCGCAGCTTGGGCCCCATGAGATCCAGGACCACCCCCACCTCCCGTCCCGCCCGCCTCGCGGCCCCCCGCAGGGCGGCGACCTCCTCGGAGATGAGGGCATGGGAGGCATGCGAGGCATTGATGCGGGCCACGTCCATACCCGCGCGCACCATCTTCTCCAGCACGGCAGGGTCACGGACGGAAGGGCCCAGGGTGGCTATGATCTTGGTCTTGCTGCGTCCCGTCACCTCTCAACCTCCCGGCAAAGCCACACGGCAGATGCCGCCCTCGCCGCAGTAGAGGATCCCGTTCCCGGCCTCGTCCCAGGCCAGGGGGCAGGCGGCTGAGACGCGCGTGAAGCGGTATATCCTGCCGGCGTCGTAATCCAGGTATTCCAGTCCCTTGTCACCGATATAGGCGACGCGCGCCATGCGGCGGGAGGGATAGAATCGGTAGCGGGCTGCATCGTCGCCCAGCGATTCGCTGCTGGCCGCCTTTTTCTCCTCACCCGTATCCCCCACCTCGAACCAAACCGCCCTGGTCGCGGCCTGATCCGAGGGCCTCCAGGCGGCCACGTAGAGGGTCTTGTCAAGCCGGGGCCACCACAGGAAAAGCGGCTCCTCCTTGCAGGAGGCCAGGTATTCCCATCCCTGCCGTCCCCGGGTCGCCACCTGGAGGTAATATTCCGAACCTCCGCTCCCCTCCGCCAGGTACCCTCTCCCCCTCGAGGCCACCCTGCCGCCCGCTGGGTCCCAGGCCGCGAGCTCGGCCCGCGGCGCCAGCATCTCCGCCTCTCCGCTTTCGGAATCCATGACCCACATCTGCGCCGCGCTCCCCGGCCGCCCCTCCCCCTTAGATCTGGTCCAGAGGATGAATCTTCCATCAGGGGAAGGAAGGGGGTCGTAGTCGACCTCGGGTCCTGAGGTCAGCCTCACCTCCTCCCCGGTCTCGGCGTCCAGGAGGCGGATGTCACCGCCGTCCTCGTAGACCAGGCGGCGGGAATCTCCCACCCAGGCGACGCCCCGTGCGCCCGTCTCACGCTCCAGCACCGCCTCCCCGACCCGGGATAGGTCGAAGACGCGCAGGAGCGATGTCGCGCTCCCGGTCGGGGATTCCAGTACTGCCAGCAGCCTCCCGTCCCCGCATACCTCGAGGTCCAGGACCTCTCCGCCCGCGGTGGGCAGCACCAACTCCCCCGCGGACTCCACCTCACGCACCGGCGTCTTGGGGGCCACCACCATGCCGGAGAGGATGTCCAGCATGAGGTAGCTGATCCCCACCAAGACGGCGCAGGCGGCCACCATCACCACCACGACGACCACAAAACGCTTGGAGATGGCCTTTCACCCCTTCCCTTCACCGGCAGCGCATTTCACGGACGGGATAGATCACCATGCGCTTTTCCGCCGCCACCATCAGCGCTTCAGGGCATCCCGACCCGGGAACCTCGCCGCGTCTCCCAGCTCCTCCTCGATGCGCAGGAGCTGGTTGTACTTGCAGACACGGTCGGTGCGCGCCGGCGCGCCGGTCTTTATCAGTCCGCACCCGGTGGCGACCGCCAGGTCGGCGATGGTGGTGTCCTCGGTCTCCCCGGAGCGGTGGGATACTACGCGGGCGTAGCCGGACTGCAGGGCGTGGTCCATCACCTCCAGGGTCTCGGTAAGGGTCCCGATCTGGTTGAGTTTGATGAGGATGGCGTTGGCCACTCCCTCCTCGATACCCCTCTTGAGTATGCGCAGGTTGGTGACGAAGATGTCGTCTCCCACCAGACGCACCCGGTCACCCAGGCGCGCGGTGAGGAGTTTCCATCCTTCCCAGTCCCCCTCCGCCATGCCGTCCTCGATGAGCACGATGGGAAACTCTTCCACCAGGCCTCGGTAGTAGTCCACCAGCGTCTCCGCGTCCATCTCCCTTCCCTCGCCGGAGAAGAGGTAGCGGCCTTCCTCGAAGAGCTCGCTCGCCGCCACGTCCACGGCCAGGACGACGTCGTCGCCGGGGCGGTATCCGGCGGCCTCTATGGCCTCCACGATCACCTCCAGGGCGGCGCGGTTGTTCTCCAGGCTGGGCGCGAACCCGCCCTCGTCTCCGATGCCGGTGCTCAGGCCACGCTTCTTCAGCACGCCGCGCAGGGAGTGGTAGACCTCCGCGCCCATACGCAAGGCCTCGCGGAAACTTTCCGTCCCCCAGGGAAGCACCATGAACTCCTGGATGTCGACGTTGTTGTCGGCGTGCGCACCCCCGTTGAGGATGTTCATCATGGGCAGGGGCAGGAGAACCGCCTCGCTCCCGCCCAGGTAAGCGTAAAGGGACTGTCCCCTCTCCAGGGCCGCAGCCCTCGCCGCCGCCAGGGATACCGAGAGGATGGCGTTGGCTCCCAGGCGCGACTTGTCCTCGGTGCCGTCCAGCTCGATGAGGGTGCGGTCGATCTCCTCCTGGGCGGAGACCTCCATGCCCAGCAGGCGCGGCGCGATCTCCTCGTTGACGTTGCGCACCGCCTTGAGCACCCCCTTGCCCCCATACCTCTCGTCCCCGTCGCGCAGCTCCAAGGCCTCCAGGGTGCCGGTGGACGCGCCCGAGGGCACGGCGGCGCGGCCCACCCCCCAGGCCCCGTGCACCTCCGCCTCCACCGTGGGGTTGCCCCGCGAATCCAGTATCTCGCGCGCTCTGATGGCCTTGATCTCGGACATCCCTACCTCCTGTAAGACATATGCCGTTCTGGAAGGGCTTTCCCGCCAGCGGTCCGTGTCCGGCTCCATGCTCTCCTCTCGCTCACCGAACCGCCTTCGCCAAAAGGATCGCCCGTAGACCTGGAACGAGGTTCGGAAGTGAGTCGCCGGCCACCGAGACAGAGCGTGCAGTTCATCTCCTCCTTACCTCGCTCACACCTATTATAAACACCAACATATCTCCCGGGTCATCCGGGACGGGGAAAGCCCGCCGCTCCCCGGACCGCAGGACTCGCGGCCAGGCCCTGCAGACGGCGGATCCCGCCGGCATACGTTTCACTCCCACGGCTCCTGCCGTGGTGCGGATGCAGAAGAGGACGGCGGGGTTTACGGGCATGAGAAGTCCCGGGGGCGGGGCCTTAAGGGATGGAGCGGCTCTGCGGTCCGCGGGGCTTCAGTCTGATGCTCGACGTGGATCGGGCTCAGCTTCCCGTGTAGCCCTCGGCGAAATACCAGCGGCGCGAGGGCGCGTTGGTTCCCTGGGAACAGCTTCCCCCGTCCCGGTTCCTGTAGTCGAAGTACATGGCGCGCTCCGCCACCAGGGGACGGTCGGCCTCCACCCGGGTGGAGAACTCGGCGTTCCCCAGGCCGGGGAGGTCGTCCACGTGTACGGTGTAGCGCGACTTGCCGGATATCAGCACCTCCTGCTCGAAGGTGTTCCCGTCCCCCTTCATATAGGTCAGCACGACCTTCGCCGGCGAATCGCCGGGATTCTGGAGGAGCAGGTAGGTGTCGAACGCGCCCCCGGTGTAGCCCTCGGCGAAGTACCACGCCTCTGCCGGCTCCCTCACTCCCATGGCCGTGTGGCCACCCCTGCGGCCGAAGTAGGAGAAATACATGGCGCGCTCCGCCACCAGGGGACGGTCGGCCTCCACCCGGGTGGAGAACTCGGCGTTCCCCAGGCCGGGGAGGTCGTCCACGTGTACGGTGGCGCGGCTGCGCGCCGCCACCTCGAGAGAGAGTTCCCTGGTGGTGGCGTCGGGCAGCATGAAGGTGAGCTTCGCCTCGGCCGCCTCTTCCTCCGGATTGGCCAGGAGTATGTAGGTGTCGAACTCGTCCCCGGTGTAGCCCTCGGCGAAGTACCACGCACGTTCCGGCGAGGGGGTCCCCTCCGCCGCGCTGCCGCCCGCGTGGCCCCGGTAGCGGAAGTACATGGCGCGCTCCGCCACCACCGGGAGATCGCTCTGGAAATGGGCCGAGAACTCACCGTCCTCCATGCCCGGCTCCATGTCCATCCAGATGGTCATGCGCGAGGAGGGAGGCAGGGTGTAATAGAGGCGGTCGACCTCGCCCCCGTTCCCCAGGAAGGAGACCTCCAGGTGGGCCTGGGCCTGGTTGGGGTTCTGGACCAGGAAGAAGGTATCGAACTCGCCCCCGGTGTAGCCCTCGGCGAAGTACCACGCATCACAGGCCTCGGGAAGGCCCATGCAGGCATGCCCCCCTTTGATGCCGTTGCCCAGGAAATCGAAGTACATGGCGCGCTCCGCCACCACCGGCTTCTCGCCGTCCACCGCGATGGACACCTCCGCGTTCTGCACGCGGTCGTTCACGCAGATGGTGTGGCGGGAGTGCGGTGCCACCTCGTAGGTCTCCTCCATGGCGCCGCCCCCGGGGAACATGTAGGTGATGGCGCATACCGCGGGGACATCCCCGGGATTCTGGAGGAGGAGGTACTCGTCGAAGTTCTGGGAGGCGATGGAGAAAAAGTGGGTCTGCAACCCCACCACGGAGGCGAAGAGCGTCCCGCTCACCGCCCTGCTCCCCGCGCTGCCGTCGATGCGTATCTGCTTGACCCGGCCGGAGGTCCATCGGGAGACGACCTCCAGGCCGTAGAGCGTCCCCACCGCGGTGTCGGCGTTTGCGTTGAGCCTCGCCTGCAGCTCCTCCCAGGTCATGGTAACCTGCCAGTCGTGGTCCTCGTCGGCGGCACAGGCGTCGTCGGGCACCGGGCTCAGATAGGGCACGGGGTTTCCGCCCCAGGCCTCGTCCGTCCCCGCGGTGTAGCCTCCGCAGCATGAGCTGTAGGCGGCGATGATAGGCTGGCCTCCGTAGGTGATGATCTCCCCCGCGGTGGCGTTCACCGCCGCCACGGTGTTGGGCCTTTTCGCGGGGTCGATCTGCTCGTTGAAAGCCTGGCAGCAGCTGCCGTAGGGACAGATGTCGTAGCCGTCCTTGGCGTGCTTGCCCCGCGCGATCACCGAGAGGACATAGGTGCGGGCGGCTACCGCGAGCACCCTCAAACCCTGGGCCGGCCAGGTGTCCGGCTCCTCCTGCAGGCGGTAGAGGTATTCCCTGAGGGGATAGGTGCGCACCACGTTATCGCGGCACAGCACCCTTATGGGCATGTCGTCGCTCACGCGTGAGAAGTCCACCCCCTTGTAATAGGCGCGGATGATCTGGTGGTATTCCTCGCCGCGCAGGGCGCGGAAATAGACGCCGGCCATGCACATACCCACCCCGTGGCCCCTGCCGTGGCCCACGAAGGTGATCTTGCCCCCGCCCGCCGCCGCCTCCTCTTCCGTCCCGGCGGGCCCCCCGGGGAAAAGGGCCACGAGCAGGGCGATCACGCAGGCGGCCGCCGTAAGCACGCGTCCCCTGCGAAGCCTCCCGTCAGCGAGTCGCCCTCTCACCGGTTCGTCCCCTTTCTCCGCCACCTCATTCCTTTCCCGAGCCGCCGTCCGGCTCGAAACGCGCTGCCTCGCCGTCTCGGGACGGGAAACTTCCGCCACCCTCCGCGCCCCGCGCCTTGCCGGTTCCCTATCCCGGACCTTTTATCGGCTCTACGCGGCATCTCCGGGCGTCGACGCCCGGATTCCCTGTCCATAAACAACATTAATTGCATTATACAACAATAATATAAAACTGCAACAAAAGTGTCTTTTTTGTTGCCGCCCATATGCATGCGTCGGAAGTGGACTGCCCGGCGGACAACCCTTTCCGCCCTCCCCGTGAGACGGCGATCGCGCCTCGGCGACGGCCTCGCGCGAGGAGGGCGAGCGTACATACGCCGCCCTGCCGGTTGCCCGTGGTGGTCCAAGACGGGAGGGGGAGTGATCCCGGGAGCTGATCGACCGGCGAGGCCGCGGGAAGGCCCATGCCCCTTCTCAGATCACGCCGTCCTTGATGGCCTTGATGATCACCTGGGCGCGGTCCTCGACCTCCAGCTTGCGGAAGATATTGCGCAGGTGGGTCTTGACCGTGCTTATGGTGATGCCCAGCTCGCGGGCGATGGACTTGTTGCTGTATCCCTTGGCCACCAGACGGAGGATATCCGATTCTCTCTCGGTCAACTCCTCGTACACCCCCCTGCGCTCGTCCTCCAGATGCAGGGAACCTCCCTGCTGCTGGAGCACGGCTACCAGCTTCTGGGTTATGGTAGAAGCCACCAAAGGAACGCCCTCCGCCGCGGACTGGATCGCCTTGACCAGTTGCTCCTTGCCGCAGTCCTTGAGGATGTAGCCGATGGCCCCCGCCCGGATGGCCTCTGCGGCGATCTCCAGGTCATCGTATACCGTGAGGATGATGGCCTGCACCCCGCG
Source organism: Actinomycetota bacterium (assembly GCA_014360645.1). Lineage (NCBI taxonomy): Bacteria > Bacillati > Actinomycetota > Actinomycetota bacterium. The sequence goes on from JACIXD010000013.1 coordinate 111,726, forward strand.
CGTCTCGGGATCGTTCTTCAGCCGCCGCACCACCTCGATACCGCTGATGTCGGGAAGCTTCACGTCCACCAGCATCACCCGGGGCTTGAGCGCACGCGCGATCTCCAGCGCCTCTTCGCCGTTGCAGGCCTCGCCCACCAGGCGCACCCCCCGCTCTTTTTCCAGCAGGCGGCTTATGCCCATGCGCGCGATCTCGTGGTCGTCCACCACCGCGAGGGTTATCTCATCCACTGGCCTGGAGCCCCCTTTCCGAGAGGGACGAAACCGGCATGCTGAAGATGACGCGTGTCCCGCCCCCGGGCCGCGATTCGAACGTCACGCTGCCCTGCATGAGCTCCGCCCTCTCCTCCATCCCCCTCATGCCTAGGCAGTCCCCTAAGGCCATGCGCTCACGCACCTCGCGCTCCGCGAATCCCACCCCGTCGTCCTCGATCCTCATCTCCACCCGCCCGTCGCGCCCGTCTAGGAAGAACGCGACCCTGCCGGCTCCCGCATGGCGGGCGATGTTGGAGAGCGCCTCCTGGGCCACCCGGAAGAGCGTCACCTCTTCCAGCGGACCCAGTCCGCCCATGTCGCCCCGGATCTCGAAGTCCAGTTCCAGGCGGTTCTCGGCCACGAACCTCTCCAGGTAGGTCCGCAGGGTCCGCTCCAACCCCAGCACCTCCAGTGAGGAGGGGCGCAGGTCTGCGATCATCCTGCGCAGGTCGCTCATGCCCTCCCTGGCCATCCTTTTCAGCGCCCGGACCTGCGACACCAGGTCCGGCGATCCCTTCGCCAGCTGCTCAAGGGTCTCGAGTCGGAAGACGGCGTCGAGGAAGAAGGAGGCCAGCCCGTCGTGGAGCTCCCTCGCGATACGGATCCTCTCCACTTCCTGGGCCACGGAAGTGTTGTGGATGAGACGCTGCAGGCGCGAGCTCTTGTCCATGAGCTCTTGCAGCAGGCGTGAGTTGAGGAGGGAGACCGCCAACTGGGTGGAGAGGGTGGAGATGAGGTCCAGCTCCTCCAGCTTGAAGCTCGCTCCCCCCGACCGCCCACCTATCCACAGCAGCCCCGCGTCCTCTCCCCCTGCCTCCAGGGGCACGGAGACGAACTCTCCCTCCTCCTCCTCTCTCCATACCATCTCCTGCACCCTGTCCCGCCGCAGCGAGCGCAGCACCCCTATGTCCACCCGGTCCATGTAGAACCCCTCGCGGCAGAACCTCTCGCGCCGGCGCAAGTAGCCGGTGAGCTCGCCCCCTTCGCCCTCGATGCTGTACCCGTGTTCGCCGACGAAGACCGTGGAGCCGTTGAGGTCTCGGCCCGCGAAAGAGGACAGGGCGTGGGCGGGATCCACCGAAGAGCCCACGATGCGGTATACGCCGTCCTCCCTAATCATCACGGCGCAGAGATGAAGCTCCATGGACAACCTGACCCTCTCCGCCACCCCCTGTGCCAGCTCCTCGAGGCATCCCACGGTGCGTATGGAGCGTCCGAGCTCCCGCAGGAGCTCTCCCTGTGCCAGGTCCCGGCCGTAAAGCCAGCGCTCCGCGGCCCGCGTGGCCCAGGAGAGCTGCCTACGATAACTGACGAGGAAGGGGACGGCCGACAGGGCCATGAGTACGTAGGTCACCGGGTGAAGGCCTAATCCCAGGGGATAGACGAAGAAGATGCAGAGAGCCAGGAAAAGTGCGATGTCGAAGAGCAGCACGGCAGCGTTGACCAGGATGTGCTTGGTCACGGAATGCATGTCCACGAACAACCCGTACCGCAGGATGCCGTAGGCGAGCATGGACACGAAGATGATGCTCGACTGCGGGGTGCTGATGATACGGTTGAGCTCCAGGTTCTGGATGGCGTTGGCCACCAGCATGGGAACGGGAGCCAGGGCCAGGATGAGCAGCCCCCTGCGTCCCCGCACCGATTCGCTGCGGCCACGCTCCCGGAGAAAGATCACGATGGAGGCGATGATCTCCGCGAACCCCAGGGCGGTGAGAAACCAGAAATATGAGGTCCTGGTGACATTGACCCCCTGGCCGTAATCGGTGAGGTAATAGGACGTATAGATGAGGTCCGTGGTATAGAGGGCCACGAGGTTGAAGATCCACGGCAGGTAGAGCGCCGCCAGAACGGCCAGGGCCTTGCGGCGGTCGCGCATGAAATCCCTCACGCGGGGAAAGACCAGCGCGAGCAGCAGGTAGCTGGGGACCAGCAGCAGCTCCCCTATTCCCTGGAACCTGGTCCAGAATATCTTGTCCTCCAGGGTCAGGGAAGCGACGGTCATGGCCTCGCCTATGGCCCAAAGGGACATGGTCACCGAGATGAGCAGGAAGACAAGGCCATGAAGCTGTCGCCGGCTCTTCAGGAAGGCGAACAGCCCCACGCAGAGACCGGCCAGCCCGGAGGCAGTGGTTATCGCTCGCTGCAGTTCGTCGACCATACGGAGATTATACCATTATTTTCCCACTCGCTTTCCAGCGCCGGGATAAGCGGGTTCGCGTCTCCGGCCGGAGGCGCAGTCCCGTCACTCTTCCTGGCGCCGGCTACCACGGAGGCGGGGGTCCGGGGTAGGGCGGCATGGCGGGGATGTCGGGAGGGACATATATCCCCAGATCGAAGACCTTGAACTCCGCGGGTCCCAGCGGCAGGGGCAGACCGATGGCCGCATAGACGAAGAGATGGATGTTGAGGTCCTTCAGGGCCCCGCCCCTTATGCCCGCTTTGTAATCGGGGTCTCTGTCGGCCCGACACAGCCCCACCACCAGGTCGGGATCCATGAAGGCCAGCAGGTCGGTGAGGAACTCCTCCCCTGCGTTGTTGACAGCCTCCGCTACCGGCTCGGGGTCGAGGTTGGCCAGGAGGCCTGCCAGGAACTGGTATCCAGCCCTGTTGAGGAGATCCGCCACGTCCGCCCCGCTCATGTGGGGGGAGCCCAGCAGCCTCTCGATCAAGGAGGAGCCGGGGTGCCTGGCGTACTCGGTGTTGATGGCCCGGGCCACCACCTCCCCGTCCAGGTCGGAGAGCATTCCGGATATGACGTCGGGGTGGTCGGAGAGCAGGCCGGTCACCATGGTGTGCCGGTTCACTACATCGTGGACACATAAGCCCTATCCTCGCTTCCCTCCCTCCATCTTTCGAGAAATTCCATGGGCGTAAGATACCCCAAGCTCTGGTGGGGTCTTTCGTAATTGTACAGGTGATTCCACTCATCGAGGATCTCGTTCAACTCCTCTACGGTGTAACCCTCCCGGAAGGCCCAGA